>NZ_CACSJY010000066.1:0-30766 GCF_902706155.1 Pseudomonas sp. 18058 | reverse complement strand
CCACTTGGCACAACCACTGCATTACCCCACCCAACACACACATAAAGCCCAACCTTCAACGACGAAGGCTGCGCTTCCCGAGAGAACGGGACCAGGACAAAGGCGTCCTCGCTAGGCAACTAGCGGGACGCCTTTTTTTGTTTGCGCAAAATTTCTCGAGCACGGCCTGACTGCCCACAAGAGGCCAGCCGCAGCTCCCCGGAGAACCTGATGAAAAAACTCAAACTGGTGATGATCGGCAATGGCATGGCCGGGGTTCGAACCCTCGAAGAGCTGCTCAAACTGAGCAATGAGCTGTACGACATCACCGTCTTCGGCGCCGAACCGCACACCAACTACAACCGCATCCTGCTCTCGCCGGTGCTGGCCGGTGAGCAGACCTTCGAAGAGATCGTCCTCAACGACCTCGACTGGTACCTGGAAAACCACATCAAGTTGTTGCTCAACCGCAAAGTGGTGGAGATCGACCGGGTCAAACGCCGAGTGATCGCCGACGACGGCACCGAAGCGGAATATGACCGCCTGCTGATCGCCACCGGCTCGACGCCGTTCATTTTGCCGATCCCGGGCAACACCCTGCACGGCGTAATCGGTTACCGCGACATCGCCGATACCCAGGCGATGATCAACACGGCAAAAACCCACAAACACGCGGTCGTCATCGGTGGCGGTTTGCTCGGTCTCGAAGCCGCCAACGGCCTGATGCTGCGCGGCATGCACGTCACCGTGGTGCACATCGGTGAGTGGCTGCTGGAACGGCAACTGGACAAAACCAGTGGCCAGTTGCTGCAAAGCGCCCTCGAATCCCGTGGCCTGAACTTCCGTCTGTGCGAACAAACCCAAGCCCTGCACGACGCCGGCAACGGTCGGGTCGGCTCGGTGCAATTCAAGAACGGCGACATCATCCCCGCCGATCTGGTGGTGATGGCTGCGGGCATTCGTCCCAACACCGAACTCGCGGAAAAGGCCGGCATCCCGTGCAATCGCGGGATCCTGGTCAACGACACCCTGCAAACCTACGACCCGCGCATCTATGCGATCGGCGAGTGCGCCAGCCATCGCGGCATCGCTTATGGCCTGGTTGCGCCGCTGTTCGAACAGGCCAAGGTCTGCGCCAACCACCTCGCACAACTGGGGTTCGCCCGTTATCAGGGCTCGGTGACTTCGACCAAATTGAAAGTCACCGGCATCGACCTGTTTTCCGCCGGCGATTTCATGGGCGGCGAAGGCACCGAGACCATCACCCTCTCCGACCCGATCGGCGGCGTGTACAAAAAACTGGTGATCAAGGATGACGTGCTGGTCGGCGCCTGTCTGTACGGCGATACGGCAGATGGCGGTTGGTATTTCCGACAGATTCGTGAGAATCACGCCATCGGCGAGATCCGCGATCACCTGATGTTTGGCGAAAATGCGTTAGGCGATGTAGGACATCAGGGCCAGGACAAAGCCATGGTCATGGCTGACACCGCCGAAGTCTGCGGCTGCAACGGTGTGTGCAAAGGCACCATCGTCAAAGCGATTCAGGAACACGGCCTGTTCAGCGTCGATGAAGTGAAGAAACACACCAAAGCCGCCAGCTCCTGCGGCTCCTGCGCCGGACTGGTCGAGCAGATCCTGATCAACACCGTCGGCGGCGCGGCAGACGTCAAACCGAAAAGCGAAAAAGCCATCTGCGGTTGCAGCGACCTCAACCACGGACAGATCCGCCAGGCCATTCGCGAGCAACACCTGCTGACCATCGCTGGCACCCTGAGTTACCTCAACTGGCGCACGCCGAACGGCTGCGCGACCTGCCGCCCGGCACTCAACTATTACCTGATTTCCACCTGGCCCGGCGAAGCCAAGGACGACCCGCAATCGCGCCTGATCAACGAACGCGCCCACGCCAACATTCAGAAGGATGGCACGTATTCGGTGGTGCCACGGATGTGGGGCGGCGTGACCAATCCTTCGGAACTGCGGCGGATAGCCGACGTCGCCGACAAATACAACGTGCCGATGGTCAAGGTCACCGGCGGGCAGCGCATCGATTTGCTCGGCATCAAAAAGCAGGACTTGCCCGGTGTCTGGAAGGATCTCGACATGCCGTCCGGCCATGCCTACGGCAAATCCATTCGCACGGTGAAGACCTGCGTCGGCAGTGAGTTCTGCCGTTTCGGCACACAAAACTCGACACAGTTGGGCATCGAGCTTGAGCACGACCTGTTCAACATGTGGTCGCCGCACAAAGTGAAACTGGCTGTCTCCGGATGCCCACGCAACTGCTCGGAAGCGGGGATCAAGGACGTAGGAATTATCGGCGTGGATTCCGGATGGGAGATGTACATCGGTGGCAACGGCGGGATCAAAACCGAGGTCGCCGAATTCTTCGTCAAGCTGAAAACCGCCGAAGAAGTCCGCGAATACAACGGTGCCTTCCTGCAGTTGTATCGCGAAGAAGCCTTCTACCTCGAACGCACCGTGCACTACCTGCAACGGGTCGGCATGGAGCACATCAAGAAAGCTGTGCTGGAAGACCCGGAGCGCCGCAAAGCCCTGAACGAGCGCCTGCAATTCTCCCTGTCGTTCGAACAGGATCCGTGGAAAGAACGTCTGGCCCAGCCGCAATTGAAGAAAGAATTCGACGTGATCCCGGTGAAAAATCTGGAGGTGCCAGCATGAACTGGCTCGATATCTGTGCCCTTGAAGAAATCAACGCCCTCGGTTCGCGGATCATTGCCGGGCCGAAAGGTGACATCGCGATTTTTCGCACAAGCGACGACGAAGTTTTCGCCCTCGACGACCGCTGCCCGCACAAGGGCGGACCACTCTCGCAAGGCCTGATCTACGGCAAACGCGTCGCCTGCCCGCTGCACAACTGGCAGATCGACCTTGAATCCGGCGAAGCTCAGGCGCCGGACATCGGCTGCGCGCACCATCACCCGGCGCGGGTCGAAAACGGTCGCGTGCAGTTAGCTCTGCGGGACGCCATCTGATGAGCCGCCAGACGACCGCCTCGACCTGCTGTTATTGCGGGGTCGGCTGCGGCGTGCTGATCGAGCATGACGGCGAGCGCATCCTCGGCGTCAGCGGCGATCCGGCGCATCCGGCCAACTTCGGCAAACTGTGCAGCAAAGGCTCGACGCTGCACCTGACCGGCGACCTCGCGGCCCGTGCCCTGTATCCAGAATTACGCCTGGGCAAAAGTCTGGCGCGCAGCCGCACCGATTGGGACACGGCGCTGGAACACGCCGCCAATGTCTTTGCCGAGACCATCGCCGAACACGGCCCGGACAGTGTGGCGTTTTATATCTCCGGGCAATTGCTCACTGAGGATTACTACGCCTTCAACAAACTGGCGCGGGCCTTGGTTGGCACCAACAACATCGACAGCAATTCGCGACTGTGCATGTCTTCGGCAGTGGTCGGCTACAAGCGCAGCCTCGGCGCCGATGCGCCGCCGTGCAGTTATGAGGATCTGGAGCTTAGCGATTGCGTGATGATCGTCGGCAGTAACATGGCCTACGCCCATCCGGTACTTTTCCGTCGACTGGAAGAGGCGAAATCCCTGCGCCCACAGATGAAAGTCATCGTCATCGATCCACGGCGCACCGACACCTGCGACCTCGCGGATCTGCACCTGGCGATTCTGCCGGGCACCGATGTCGCTTTATTCCATGGGATTTTGCACCTGTTGTTGTGGGAAGACTGGATCGACCGCGACTTCATCAAGGCACACACCGATGGCCTGGCCGAACTGAAAAGTCTGGTGCGCGATTACACCCCGCAAATGGTTTCGCAACTGTGCGGGATCAGTGTCGAGCAATTGCAGCAATGTGCGGAATGGGTCGGCACTTCGCCGGGTTTTCTTTCGTTGTGGTGCATGGGTTTGAACCAGTCCACCGCCGGCAGCGCGAAAAACAGCGCACTGATCAATCTGCACCTGGCCACCGGACAAATCGGCCGCCCCGGTGCAGGGCCTTTCTCTCTGACCGGTCAGCCGAATGCCATGGGTGGACGGGAAACCGGCAGCCTGTCCAATCTGTTGCCGGGCCATCGTGATGCCGCCAACCCTGAACACCGCACCGAAGTGGCAGCTTACTGGGGCGTGGATCAATTGCCCGACAGCACCGGCCTCAGCGCTATCGAACTGTTCGAGCAGGTGCGCAACGGCAAGATCAAAGCGTTGTGGATTGCCTGCACCAACCCTGCGCAATCCATGCCCGATCAAAGCTCGGTGCGTGCAGCGCTTGAGGCATGCCCATTTGTGGTGTTGCAAGAAGCTTTTCGCACCACCGAGACGGCGGCTTTCGCCGACCTGCTGTTGCCGGCCGCCAGTTGGGGCGAGAAGGAAGGTTCGGTTACCAACTCCGAACGGCGCATTTCCCACGTACGCAAAGCCATTCTCCCACCCGGTGAAGCACGACCGGACTGGGCGATTACGGTGGATTTCGCACAGCGTCTGGAGAAACGTCTGCGCCCACAAGCATCGAGCCTGTTTGCCTTCACACAGCCTGCGCAGTTGTTCGATGAGTTCAAAGGGCTGACCCGTGGCCGCGATCTGGATTTATCCGGAATCAGCCATGCCTTGATCGACCAGATCGGCCCGCAACAATGGCCCTTCCCCACAGGCGCGCAGCAAGGCACGGCGCGGCTGTACGTCGACGGTATTTTTCCTACGGCAAATGGTCGAGCGCAATTCATCGCCGACCCGTATCGCGCCGCTAAGGAACAACGAGATGCACGCTTCCCCCTGACGCTGATCACCGGGCGCCTGCGCGATCAGTGGCACGGCATGAGTCGCACGGGTACGGCAGCGCAGTTGTTCGGTCATGTCAGCGAAGCGGTGTTGAGTTTGCACCCCGACGAATTGCGTCGGCATCGCTTGCAGCCGGGTGATCTGGTCAATCTGAAAAGTCGGCGTGGCGCGGTGATCGTCGCGGTCGGTAGCGATGATAGTGTGCGTCCCGGTCAGGCCTTTCTACCGATGCACTGGGGCGATCGTTTTCTCAAGGGCGGCGTCAACAGCCTGACCTTGCCGGCGTTCGATCCTTTGTCGAAACAACCGGAACTGAAACACAGCGGCGTGCGCCTGGAAGCGGTGAATCTGCCTTGGCAACTGTTCGCACTCATCGAAGGCAATGTTCAACAGCATTTCGAGACGCTACGACCACTCTGTGAGGCGTTTTCCTACGTGAGTCTCAGCCTTGCCGGACGTGAACGATCGGCGTTGCTGATACGCGCTGCCAGCAGCGAGGCACCGGATCCACAGTTGTTGGGTGCAATCGACCGCTGCCTGTCGCTGATCGATGGCCCGGTGCTGGCCTATGACGACCCACGCCGCGCGATCGGCAAACGCGTGCGTATCGAGAACGGCCGGATCACTGCAATTCGTCTGGCCGGCGAAACCCTCGCCCAGCATTGGTTGCAAGGCCTGTGGCAGGAGGGCCGCACCGACGAGCAACTGCGCCGCTGGTTGCTCGCACCAATGAGCGCGCCGCCGGGTAATGCCGGAGCACCAATGATGACGGCGAAAACGGTGTGCAACTGCAAAAACGTCAGCCTCAACGCGGTGTGCACCGGCATTCGCCAAGGCCTCGATCTGCAAGGTTTGAAAAATCAACTGGGGTGCGGCACGCAATGCGGTTCCTGCGTCCCGGAAATAAAACGTCTGCTGGCTGCCAATGTGCAGCCGGTCGCGGTCATCTGATGAGGAAAGATTCCATGAATGCAAAAGTCTGGCTGGTGGGCGCTGGCCCCGGCGATCCTGAATTGCTGACCCTCAAAGCCGTGCGCGCGTTACGCGAAGCCGATGTGGTGCTGATCGATGATCTGGTCAATGACGCGGTGCTGGAACACTGTCCGCACGCGCGGGTTATCGCCGTGGGGAAACGCGGCGGCTGCCGTTCTACGCCGCAGGCCTTTATCCATCGCTTGATGCTGCGGTATGCCCGTCACGGCAAATGCGTGGTGCGACTCAAGGGCGGCGATCCGTGCATTTTCGGCCGTGGCGGCGAAGAGGCGCAGTGGCTGCGTGAGCGTGGTGTTGAGGTGGAATTGGTTAACGGCATCACCGCCGGACTGGCGGGCGCAACGCAGTGCGACATCCCGCTGACACTGCGCGGTGTCGCGCGCGGCGTGACGCTGGTGACGGCGCACACGCAAGATGACAGCGAGTTGAACTGGCAGGCGCTGGCGCAGGGCGGCACGACACTGGTGGTGTACATGGGCGTGGCCAAACTCGACGAGATTCGTGATCAGCTATTGGCCGGAGGAATGGCAGCGGATACGCCGGTGGCGATGATCGAAAACGCTTCACTGCCTCATCAACGTGAATGCCGGAGTGTTCTGACGGCAATGAGCGAAGCGGCCTACAGATTTCAATTGAAGAGCCCTGCGATACTGGTCATCGGCGCAGTGGCAGGGTACGCAAAGGATCAAATGATCGCAGTACGCGAACCGCACGCGGTCTCAATGTAGGAGCTGCCGAAGGCTGCGATCTTTAAAACCTGAAACTCAAATCGCAGACAAAGAAAAGCCCGGCCTAAGCCGGGCTTTCCTCAGAGCGGCAGCTAATTACTTAGCTTGAGCTTCAACCTGCGCTTCTACGCGACGGTTTACAGCGCGGCCAGCGTCAGTTTTGTTGTCAGCAACTGGGCGGGATTCGCCGTAGCCAACAGACTGAACGCGGGACGATTCAACACCGTACTGGTTGGTCAGAACTTGCTTAACGGCGTTTGCACGACGCTCGGACAGTTTCTGGTTGTAAGCGTCAGGACCGACGGAGTCAGTGTGACCTTCAACAGTAGTGGTGGTGGATGGGTACTGCTTCATGAAGTCAGCCAGGTTCTTGATGTCGCCGTAGCTGTTGGTTTTAACAACAGATTTGTCGAAATCGAACTTAACGTCCAGCTCAACACGAACAACTTCAGCAACTGCTGGGCAGCCGTCAGCGTCAACAGTTACGTTGGCTGGGGTGTCCGGGCACTTGTCAACGTTGTCGCAAACGCCATCGTTGTCGCTGTCGGAGCAAACTTCAGCTGGTGCTGGAACTGGAGCAGCAGCAGGCTTGGAGCCGCCACCGAAGTTCACACCGATACCGACGCTTGGAGCCCACTCGGTGTCGCCTTTGTCGATGTTGTACTGAGCTTCAACGCCAGCACGGGCGTAGAAGTTGTCAGTGAAGTACAGCTTGGCGCCGCCACCAACGTTAGCGAAGGTCGAACGGTCACGGCTGTTCGAACCGTTCTGGTCGATGCTCTGGTCGGAGAAACCGGCCGAGACGTATGGACGCAGCATGTCGCCTGGGTTGTTGAAGTGGTACAGAGCGTCCAGAGCGGTGTTAGCGCCTTTAACGTTCTTGCCGTCGTCGGAACGCACGTTGTGCACTTCGTCGTAGCCCAGACGCAGTTCAACGTCGTCGGTCAGGAAGTAACCGATCGAACCGCCGAACAGGTTGCCGTTGTTCTTGAAGTTACGAGCGCTGTCGAATTGTTCTTTCTTAGCGAAGCCTTCGATTTCAACTGCGCCTTGGCCTTGTGCCAGAGCGCCGAACGAAGTGGCAGCAATAAGAGAACCAATGGCCAAGCCCAAGGTGTTTTTCAGTTTCATCCGTTAAATCCCCATCTGGTGATTGTGAAGCAGTCCCGCAAACCGGGGGACAACTCGGCGGCAAGTCTATCAGAACTTGCCTACACGTAAGAGATATTTGCGCTGAACTAAGTTTCAGCAATGCCTGCAAATTTCTCACGCAATTTATCTAGAGCACGTTTGTAACGCATTTTTGTCGCACTCAAACCCATGTGCATTATGTCTGCGATCTCCTGAAATTCCAGTTCTGCGACAAATCGTAGCACCAGAATTTCACGGTCAATCGGGTTCACATACACCAGCCAGCGATCGAGTCCGCCCTTCTCCTCGGGTTTCGGCATCTTTTCTTCAGACGCTTCTTCCAGGGGGTCAAGACTCAAAGCATCCATCAAGCGACGCTTTCGCCGTTCCTTCCGATACTGCGTGATGCATTCGTTGTAAGTGATGCTGTATAGCCATGTCTTGAACTTCGATTTCCCCTCGAAGTTCTTCAGGCCATACAGCACCTTCAGCATCACTTCCTGACAGACATCGTCTGCGTCGCGATCGTTCCCAAGATATCTCGCACAGACGTTAAATAATGTTCGCTGGTAACGCCGCATCAGTTCTTCATAAGCGCGCGTCACGTGAAAAAGCTCGGTGTGCGAGCGCGCGACCAACTCCTCATCAGAGAGCTCGCGGGGGTCGTAGCGCGTGGATAGCGTTTGGGCTTTATTCAAAACAAGTCGTGCCGACAGTCAGGTCAATGTCCGCCGCAGCCAGCATCAGCTGGCATTTAGCGGCGGCATACATTAGCAGGGTTTGCCGGATTAGCGGCTACTCACATGCTGTTCCAGCAGGATCCGATTGGAAAGAGAGACTAGCTCACCCTCATCGGTCAGCAATGTGGTTTTAACCGTGCCGATCTCTTCGATCTGCCCTTCGACCTCGCCAACACGCACTTGTTGCCCAACCTGATACAACTCACGCACATAGATTCCCGCAAGAATCTGACCGGCAATTTCCCGGCTTCCCAAACCCATGGCCAGCGCAACCGCCAGACCAACGGTAATCAACACAATGACAATCACATGGTTCAGCAGGTCGGTCTTGACCTCAAGCTGACTGATCGCCACCGAGATGCTGATAATGATCACCAGCCCCTGCGCAATCCGCCCCAGCCCCGAAGCGTAGTCGAGGCCTACGCCTTCTGCCGCCCCGCGCACCAGGCCATTGGCCAATTGTGCGAGCAAAACACCGACCAGCAACACCAACGCGGCGCCGAAGACCTTCGGCAAATACAGCGCCAGCATGTCCAGCGTAGCTGAAACTCGCTCAAGTCCAAGGGATTCTGCTGCAGAAACCAAAAATATCAGCAGAACGAACCAGTAAACGATTTTTCCGATCAGGGTCGAGATCGGCACTTGCAGGCCGGCACGCGACATCAACTTGGTCAGACCGGTGCCGCCCATCAGGCGATCGAGGCCGAGTTTGGCCAGCAGTTTGGACAACAAGGTGTCGAGCAGTTTGGCCACGACGAAACCCAACAGCAGCACAACCAGTGCGCCGAACAGGTTCGGAATGAAGTTAGCGACTTTGGTCCACAACGCAGTCATTGCAGTGACGAGGCTCTGAGTCCAGAGGTCAAGTTCCATATTCAATCAGCCTTATCAGCAGTGCGAGCGGTAGGTTTACGAAGACGGGAAACCGGCGAGACATGCGCCGATCCATTATTCAGGGCGATCATCAGCGCGGGCAGCCAGCGGCCCAGCAGGCTGAAAAGATCACCGGCACCGACCTGGCGGTTGGCGGTTTTGAGTACGCGGCCCAAGCACGCATCGTCGTCACGACCGGACGGTGAGGCGTTGAGCATGTCGCGCAAAGACTGTTCAAACGGATCGTGCATACGCACCTCTCGTGATGTCTGTGAAAGACGCGGGCAGATTTGGTCGGGTCACATGTTGCATGGTCACACCCAGCGCAATCGACGGAACAACCACCACTGACCGAAGGCCAGGGCGAGCACCGTCAAACAGGCAATCAGGAAGCCATATGGGCTGTTGGAGAACGGAATTCCGCCGACATTGATACCCAGCAGACCGGTGATAAAACTCATCGGCAAAAAGATGCAGGTGATGATGCCGAAGCGGTACATCGTGCGATTCATGCGCTCGCTCAAACGCCGGTCTTCAGCCTCCAGCACCAGCCCCACGCGCTCCCGGGTCAATTCGAGCTCTTCGAGATAACGCGTCAGGCTGTTGTTCAATTCGTTCCAGTAGTCGGCATCATCTTCGACAAACCACGGCAATTTTATCCGCGTGAGCTGTCCGAAAATATCCCGCTGCGGTGCAAGAAAACGCTTCAGTCCGGCAGCCCTGCGCCGGATGTGCAAAATCGCTCCGTGCTCGGGGGCATACCGTTCGTCGGCATCCATCTTTTCTTCTTCCTCATCGGCGATTTCCGAGAGGCAAGTGACCAGATCCTGCACCTTGTTGGTGAGGAATTGCGCCAGATAAAGGATGAGTTCAGAAGCGGTTTTCGGGCCTTTGCCGTCCGCCAATTGCGCCAGCAACTCATCCGTGGCACGCAGTGGACGCAAACGCAGAGAAATGACGCGCTGAGCTGAGGCAAAAATCCGCACCGAAACCATGTCTTCCGGCTCGGCACCCGGATTGAGGTTGACCCCGCGCAAGAACAGCAACAGTTCGGAATCCGGCAGTGGCAACAAACGCGGCCGGGTGTTTTCTTCCAGCAGCAGGTCGCAGGTGAATTCGTTGAGACCGCTGGATTTGCGCAACCAGGTCTGGGTTTGCGGATGGCTGCGATCCCAATGCAGCCACAGACTTTCATGCGCCTGCAGCTGCAAATCGTCGAGCTCAGTCCGGGCTATCGAACGCGCGCCGCCTTTACCGTCCAGCACGAGGGCATGCACCAGCCCCCATTGCGCGTTTTCTTCCTCGAACATCCGCATCCCTTTGTCGAAGCCTTATTCAGGCATTTGCAGCGGGCTCGGCGAGATGATCACGCCGTTGTTGTCCGCATAAATGTAGTGGCCCGGGTGGAACGTCACACCGGCGAAAGTCACCGGGACGTTGAGGTCGCCGAGGCCACGTTTTTCGGTTTTCATCGGGTGGCTGGCCAGCGCCTGCACGCCCAGATCGGTCTGCGCAATGACGTCGACGTCACGGATGCAACCGTAGATCACCAGCCCTTCCCAACCATTCTTCGCGGCTTTCTCGGCAATCATGTCACCGAGCAATGCACGGCGCAGCGAACCGCCGCCATCCACGACCAACACTTTACCGTTGCCCTTGAGTTCGGCTTGTTCCTTGACCAGCGAGTTGTCTTCGAAGCATTTGATGGTCACGATTTCGCCGCCGAACGAATCACGGCCACCGAAATTGCTGAACATCGGTTCCAGCACCTGCACCAGCTCCGGATAGGCGTCGCACAGGTCAGGCGTAAGGTAATGGTTCATCGAAAAACTCCTGTAAAAAGGAAGACGATCAAGGATGACGCACGCTATAGAGACGAGTTCCGGCGGCCGCTGTTTACCTTAGTCCATGCCATGGTCGCTGACTGAACCTGAACATACGCTGAAACGTAATAGCTAAACAGCCGCTAAAAATGACCAGAACCGCACAATGCGTCATATCTTAGCCGCAAGCCGATCCGAACGAAATGCCCTTTTCAGAGCCTCTGATTCAGACTGCAGCGGCCAGATCCGCCTTCTCGCCGAGCAACGGCGTCTGTTGATCCTTCAACCAACGCGCCACCAGCGGCCACACTTCAGCTTGCGCGGCTTTGCTCACCAACATTTCGACATGGCCGAAATTGTCGTTGAAACCCTGCTCGTGACCGAGATTGATGAATTGCTTGTGCTCGGAGCCGAGCTGCTCGAACAGCTTGCGACACGCCCACGCCGGATCCTGATGATCACCAGCGGCTGTCACCGCGAGCACCGGCACCTGAACCTCGGCCAAGCCTGCCCACCAATCCTTGTCCTTGTCGCCAAAGCGGCCGAACAAGCCGTACCAGCGCATGCTCTCGATGGCCAGACCGATCGGCTCGTCTTCCGGGCCGCGCTTGAGGCGTGAGCCGGACAACTGCGCGAAACGCTTGAGAATAAAGCGCCCGCTCCATTCCACCGGCGGGATTTTCAGCGGCCAATACGTGCGACTGACCTGCGTGCCGAAAAACGCCGCAGAGGCAACTGCCGGCTCGCCGAGGTATTCCCCCCCGAGCGCCGCCGCCAAAGTGATACCACCCAGCGAATGGCCGATCCAGTGCGGAATCTGACCGCTCTGCTCACGCACGAACGCGGCAATCGCCGGCAGATCGTATTTGGCATAGTCGGAAACGCGATTGCGTCGGTATTCCTCATTGCGCTGCGACAGGCCGTGGCCGCGCATCTCTGGAATCCACACATCGAAACCCAGCCGCGTCAGATACGCGCCGAGTCCCAGGCCCTTCGGTGAAAACCAGAAGCGCCGATTGGAAAAGCTGCCGTGCAACAGAATCACCGGCACGCCACGGGGCGCCGTGTCGTCGGCCATGCCCAAACGGGTGACGGCGATCTCCACGGACCAGTCCGGGCTGTTGCCGGGTTTCAAACGATAAACGTCTTCGCTCAGATCGCCGCGCCGCTCGGCGCTGATCAGGGCGACAGGAAATAGGTTGCTGCTGCTTTGCATAATGCTCTTGCACAAAAAAGGGCGGCATCTACAGGAGCCCGCCCTACTTCAATCTCAAAGCCCTGCCCTTTGTAGGAGTGAGCCTGCTCGCGAAAGCGGTGTATCCGTCGACATCGTTGTTGAATGTCAGTCCGTCTTCGCGAGCAAGCTCTGCTCCTACAAGGGGAGCGGGCCGCTTACATTCTCATTAAGCCTGCGCTTGGCCTTCGGCCAGGAAGAACCAGGTTTCCAGCACGGAGTCCGGGTTCAGCGACACGCTTTCGATGCCCTGCTCCATCAGCCATTTGGCCAGATCCGGGTGGTCGGACGGGCCCTGACCGCAGATACCGATGTACTTGCCGGCCTTGTTGCACGCGGCAATCGCATTGGCCAGCAGCTTCTTCACCGCAGGATTACGCTCGTCGAACAGGTGCGCGATGATGCCCGAGTCGCGATCCAGACCCAGCGTCAGCTGAGTGAGGTCGTTGGAGCCGATCGAGAAGCCGTCGAAGAATTCGAGGAATTCTTCAGCGAGGATCGCGTTGGATGGCAGTTCGCACATCATGATGATACGCAGACCGTTTTCACCGCGCTTCAAGCCGTTTTCAGCCAGCAGATCGACGACCTGGCTCGCTTCACCGAGGGTACGGACGAACGGCACCATGATTTCGACGTTGGTCAGGCCCATCTCGTTGCGCACACGTTTCAGCGCACGGCATTCGAGTTCGAAGCAATCGCGGAACGATTCGCTGATGTAACGCGACGCGCCACGGAAGCCCAGCATCGGGTTTTCTTCTTCCGGCTCGTAGAGCTTGCCGCCGATCAGGTTGGCGTATTCGTTGGACTTGAAGTCCGACAGGCGCACGATGACTTTTTTCGGCGTGAACGCTGCAGCGAGGGTGCTGATGCCTTCGACCAGTTTGTCGACGTAGAAGCCAACCGGATCGTCGTAACCGGCGATGCGCTTGTCGACGCTGTCTTTGATTTCCTGCGGCAGACCGTCGTAGTTCAACAGCGCTTTCGGGTGCACACCGATCATGCGGTTGATGATGAACTCCAGACGGGCCAGGCCCACACCGGCGTTCGGCAGCTGCGCGAAGTCGAAGGCGCGATCCGGGTTGCCGACGTTCATCATGATTTTGAACGGCAGCTCCGGCATGGCATCCACGGAGTTTTTCTTGATGTCGAAGCCCAGTTCGCCTTCGAAGATGTAACCGGTGTCGCCTTCGGCGCACGAAACGGTCACGCCCTGGCCATCCTTCAGCAGTTGGGTGGCGTTGCCGCAACCAACCACTGCCGGAATGCCCAGCTCACGGGCGATGATCGCCGCGTGGCAAGTACGGCCGCCACGGTTGGTGACGATGGCGCTGGCGCGCTTCATTACCGGTTCCCAGTCCGGGTCGGTCATGTCGGAAACCAGCACGTCGCCCGGCTGGACTTTATCCATTTCGGAAACGTCTTTGATGATGCGCACTTTACCGGCGCCGATGCGCTGGCCGATGGCGCGACCTTCCACCAGCACGGTGCCGGTTTCTTTCAACAGGTAACGTTCCATGACGTTGGCCTGGGTGCGGCTTTTCACGGTTTCCGGACGGGCCTGCACGATGTACAGCTTGCCGTCGTCACCGTCCTTGGCCCACTCGATGTCCATCGGGCACTGGTAGTGCTTTTCGATGATCATCGCTTGCTTGGCCAGTTCGCTGACTTCAGCGTCGGACAGGCAGAAACGCGCGCGGTCAGCCTTGTCGACGTCGATGGTCTTGACCGAACGACCGGCCTTGGCCTCGTCGCCGTAGATCATCTTGATCGCTTTGCTGCCCAGGTTGCGACGCAGGATCGCCGGACGACCGGCTTCCAGCGTGCCCTTGTGGACATAGAATTCATCCGGGTTCACCGCGCCTTGTACGACGGTTTCACCCAGGCCGTAGGCGCCGGTGATGAACACGACGTCACGGAAACCGGATTCGGTGTCGAGGGTGAACATCACGCCGGCAGTACCGGTTTCCGAACGCACCATGCGCTGCACGCCAGCCGACAGGGCGACCAGTTTGTGGTCGAAGCCCTGGTGCACGCGGTAGGAAATCGCACGGTCGTTGAACAGCGACGCGAACACCTCTTTGGCGGCGCGGATAACGTTTTCCACACCACGGATGTTCAGGAAGGTTTCCTGCTGACCGGCGAACGAAGCGTCCGGCAAGTCTTCGGCGGTGGCGGAAGAACGCACGGCCACGGCCACATCAGGGTTGCCGGCCGACAGCGCGGCGAACGCGGTGCGGATTTCGGCATTCAGTTTTTCAGGGAATTCAGCTTCCATGATCCATTGACGGATCTGTGCGCCGGTTTTGGCCAGGGCGTTGACGTCGTCGACATCGAGCGCGTCGAGGGCCGCGTGGATCTGGTCGTTGAGGCCGCTCAGTTCGAGGAAATCACGATAGGCCTGAGCCGTCGTGGCGAAGCCGCCGGGGACCGAAACACCGGCGCCTGCCAGGTTACTGATCATCTCGCCCAGGGATGCGTTCTTGCCCCCCACATGCTCAACATCGTGTTTGCCGAGCTTATCGAGGGAAACTACGTACTCTACCAAGGTGATCTCTCCACTAACTGTGTTGGAAAAGCTCAGAAACCGGCTGCTCGGGGGAGCGTTGGCCGGTTATATGGCCTGGACCTGGAAAATAAGTGAGAATGCTGGCCACTGGCGGCCAACAAATCGCGCCTATCATATCCAGAAATGCTCATTAGCTTAAGGCCCAAGGTGCAAATGAAACGATCTGCTTTCTTTATCTCCGATGGCACCGGCATCACCGCCGAAACCCTGGGTCAAAGCCTTCTGGCGCAGTTCGAAAACATTACCTTCAGCAAATTCACGCGACCGTACATCGACAGCGTTGAAAAAGCGCGGGCCATGGTACAACAAATCAACAAAGCCGCTGACACCGACGGCTTTCGCCCGATCATCTTTGACACCATTGTCAATCAGGACATTCGTGAGATTCTCGCAACGTCCAATGGTTTCATGATCGATATTTTCTCGACCTTCCTCGCCCCGCTTGAGCAGGAACTGACCGAGCATTCTTCCTACACCGTCGGCAAGTCGCATTCGATCGGCCACAACTCCAATTACATGGAGCGTATCGAGGCGGTGAACTTCGCCCTCGACAACGACGACGGTGCGCGCACGCACTATTACGACAAAGCCGATTTGATACTAGTGGGCGTGTCGCGCTGCGGTAAGACACCGACGTGTCTGTACATGGCCATGCAGTTCGGCATCCGCGCAGCCAACTATCCGCTGACCGAAGACGACATGGAGCGCCTGACCCTGCCCGCCGCCCTGCGTGCGCACCAGCACAAGCTGTTTGGCCTGACCATCGACCCGGATCGCCTCACCGCGATCCGCAACGAGCGCAAGCCCAACAGCCGCTATTCGAGTTATGCGCAGTGCGAATTTGAAGTGCGCGAAGTGGAGAATCTGTTCCGCCGCGAAAACATTCCGCACATCAATTCGACGCATTTTTCGGTGGAAGAGATTTCGGCGAAGATTCTGGTGGAGAAAGGCGTGGAGCGGCGGTTCAAGTAGTTGTGTGCTGCCTGAGCTGACGCCTTCGCGAGCAAGCCCGCTCCCACACTGGAATGCATTCCAAATGTGGGAGCGGGCTTGCTCGCGAAGAACGATTACACGGTCTCGGTTAATGCTTGCGCCAGAGCCTCAAACCCGCTGAGCAACAACCGATCATCCCCCACCGAATTACACACACTCACCCGAATACACTGCGGCACCGCCGCATGCCCGACCGCAAACGCCTCTGCGGTTGCCACCAGATAATTATTCTCCTTCAACTCCGCCGCAATCTGCGACGCCCGCCAGCCTTCCGGCACCTCGACCCAAAAATGCGGACTGTGGCTGTGCGTCTTGTAATTCAAGCCCTCCAGCGCCCCGACCACCAACGCCTTACGCCGGCCAATCTCGTCAATCTGCTCATCCAGCAAGCGCTCGGCCAAGCCGTTTTCGATCCACAGACTCGCCACCTCCATCGCCAGTGGATTGGCCATCCAGCATGTACCGCGAATGGCTGAACTCAAACGGCCGATCAACGCTTGCGGCGCATGCAGATAACCCACGCGCAATCCCGCCGAAACAGCCTTGCTCAAACTGCCGATCAACACCGAACGCTCCGGCGCGAAATAACTCAGCGGCAAAGGCCGCTGACGATCCAGCACGGCGTGGGCTTCGTCTTCGAGAATCAGCAGATTGTGCTGACGGCAGACCTCGGCAATCGCCTCGCGCCGTGGGACGGACATCACCGCCGCCGTAGGATTCTGGATGGTCGGCGTGCAATACAGCGCCGAAACGCGATGCTGACGGCAGATTTCCTCCAGCGCTGACGGTAAAAGCCCTTCGTCATCCATCGCCGCGCCGATCAGTTTTATCCCGAGCTGACGAGCGACACTGAGCAATCCGGGGTAGGACAAATGCTCGGTCACCACCGTGTCGCCGGCCTTGAGCAAACCCATCAACGCACACAACAAACCGTGCTGGCCGCCGTTGACGCACAACACCTGATCGGCGTGCGGCACAAACGCGTCGTGCTGCAACCACACCGCCCCGGCCTGCCGATGCCGCGCCATGCCGCCTTCTGCGCTGTATCCAGTCAATTGCTGCAACACTCGCGGATCATTGGCCAATGCTTGCAGACTCTGGCTCATAAACGCCGCTTCCTGCCCCGGAATCGGCTGATTGCGGCTCATGTCGAAACAGGCGGGCGGCTCATCGCTGACATTGCGAAAGCCTTTGTCCTGCGGCCGTTCCATCCCTCTCTGACGCACGTAAGTGCCATCGCCTACACGGGCGACGACCAATCCCACACGCTCCAGCTCACCGTAGGCGCGGCTGATCGTACCGATGGTGACGCCGAGGCTATCAGCCAACAATCGGTGCGGCGGTAATTTGCAGCCAGCGTCGATCACGCCTTCAGCGATAGCTTTTTCCACTGCATCGGCGAGGCGCTGGTACTTCATGCCGACGCCGTGAGTGAGGCCATCACGGAGGATTGACACCATGGCAATACTTACTTTGACAGTCATTCGCGCCCCGAATAGCGTGCTGAAAACAGGTTCAATCAGGGATAGACCTTTTCTGTGACCAGGTCAATTCCGCCGCTCGGAGCACACAGTATGTCGACCGCCGTCAGCACACCGATAAGCATCAGCAAACCCTGGCTTGCCGGGTTGATCACCAGCACGTTGTTTCTGATCGTCTGCCTGAGTTGGGGCACGACGTGGCTGGGGATCAAGATTGCTGTAGAAAGTGTGCCGCCACTGACCGCGGCCGGGCTGCGCTTTCTCATCGCATTTCCACTGTTTTTGAGTTTCGCGTTGTTGCGTAAAGAACCGCTGCTGTTCCCTCGGCAGAGCCGCGGTTTTTTTGTGTTCGTCACGCTGTCGTATTTCAGCCTGCCCTACTACCTGCTGAATTACGGCGAAATGCACGTGTCGTCGGGCCTGACGGCGTTGCTGTTCAGTTGCATGCCGGTGTTTATCCTGCTGTTTTCCGCGCTGTTTCTGCGCGAGAAAATCTACCCGTCGCAGATGCTCGGCATTGCCATCGGTTTTGGCAGTCTTTTCATGATTATTCGCAGTCAGGGTTTGCATCTGGATCAGGCGGAATGGCTGGGGGTGCTGGCGATTCTCTGCGCCGCCGTGATGCATGCGCTGTGCTACGTGGTGACGAAAAAACACGGCAGCGCGATCAGCGTGATCACCTACAACACGCTGCCGATCGGCATTGCCGGGGCGATGTTATTTATTGTCGGATTGAGCGTCGAAACACCGGTGTTCGAGAACATCACGGCACGCTCGTGGGGCGCGCTGTTCTACCTCGGGCTGGTGGCCTCGGTGGGCGGGTTTATCGTTTATTTTCTGCTGCTGAAACGCCTGAGCCCGATCATCCTGTCGTTCGTGTTTATCATTTTCCCGGTGTTCGCCGTGATCATCGGCGCCTGGTACGAGGGGCAAACCCTGTCCCGGGAGCTGATGATCTATTCGGCGATTTTGTTGAGCGGTTTTGCCATCACCAAATTGCCCATCGAAAAATGGCGAAAATCGTCCGTGTAGGAGCTGCCGCAGGCTGCGATCTTTTGATCTTGTTTTTAAACATCAACGTCAAAAGATCGCAGCCTGCGGCAGCTCCTACAGGGAGCGTGTTTGTACCTTCAGATCACGAACAGGTCGACGAAGCGGTTTACCGGGGTGGACTCGAGTCGGGTTTGATCCTTGCACAGCGCGAAGATCTCGCCGCTGCGCTGACCGGTAAAACGCGTCGCCAGATTGGCTTTGAACTTGTCTTCGAGCAACGGAATGCCCTCGGCGCGGCGGCGACGATGGCCGATCGGGTATTCCACGACGACGTTTTCGCTGCTGCTGCCATCCTTGAAAAACACCTGCACGGCGTTGGCAATCGAGCGCTTGTCAGGCTCCAGGTATTCGCGGGTGAAACGCGGCTCTTCGACGATGACCATTTTCTCGCGCAGCACATCGATGATCGGGTGCGCCTTGTGGAAATCGTCTTCGTATTGCTCGGCGACCAGATTGCCGAAGGCCAGCGGCACGGCGGTCATGTACTGGATGCAGTGGTCACGGTCAGCGGCATTGGCCAGCGGCCCGACTTTGGAAATGATGCGGATCGCCGATTCGTGAGTGGTGATGACGATGCGGTCGATTTCGTGCAGACGATTGCGCACTTGCGGGTGCAAGGTCACCGCCGCTTCGCAGGCCGTTTGCGCATGAAATTCGGCGGGGAAGCTGATCTTGAACAGGACGTTTTCCATCACGTAACTGCCGAACGCGCGCGAGAAACTGAAAGCGCGTTTTTCTTCCGGTTTCAGCGCCAGATCGTTGTTGCTGTGGCTGAACAGCACCTCATAAAAGCCCCACTGTTTTGACGTCAGCACCCCGGGAATGCCCATCTCGCCGCGCATGGCGATGTCGGCCAGGCGCACGCCACGACTCGACGCATCCCCCGCCGCCCAGGATTTTCGCGAGCCGGCGCTTGGCGCATGACGATAAGTGCGCAGCGCTTGGCCGTCGGCGAAAGCGTGGGACAACGCCGACAACAGTTGTTCGCGATTGGCGCCCATCAGTTTGGCGGTGACGGCGGTGGAGGCGACTTTCACCAGAATGACGTGATCAAGTCCTACGCGGTTGAAGGAGTTTTCCAGGGCGATCACGCCTTGAATCTCGTGAGCCATGATCATCGCTTCGAGCACATCGCGGATCGTCAGCGGCGCTTCAGCATTGGCCACGCGTTTTTGCGAGAGATGATCGGCCACCGCGAGAATCGCGCCGAGGTTGTCGGATGGATGGCCCCACTCGGCGGCGAGCCAGGTGTCGTTGTAGTCGAGCCAGCGAACGATGCAACCGATGTCCCACGCGGCTTTGACCGGGTCGAGACGATAGGAAGTGCCGGGGACGCGTGCGCCAAACGGCACAACGGTGCCTTCGACGATCGGGCCGAGGTGTTTGGTGCATTCGGGAAAACGCAGTGCGAGCAGGCCGCAGCCTAACGTGTCCATCAGGCAATTGCGGGCGGTGTCGAGGGCTTCGGCGGATTCGGTTTTGAAGGTGAGGACGTAGTCGGCGATGTCCTGCAGGACACGGTCGTAGTCGGGGCGGTTGTTCAGGTCGACGTTGGCGCTCATTGCGGTTCTCCTGTGCGGGAATGATGAGTGGTGCGGTCTTCCTCAGGGCTTGGCTGGGTTGGTTGATTGCAGGTCTGGGATGCCTGCTTGATTTGCGTTTCTTCTGTGGGTGGCCCCTCACCCTAGCCCTCTCCCGAGGGAGAGGGAACTGATTGGGGGATGCTGTAGAGCTTCACCGACTTGAACGATCTGCGCTGAATCCATAATCGATCAGGCCAATGCACATCCTCAGACACATCGGTCAGCCGTGAGAATCCATAATCGACTCGATCTTTCAGGTCGGCGTACAACTTCAGACACCTCGGTCGGCCCCCTCTCCTTCCGGGAGAGGGCTGGGGTGAGGGAAAAGGTTCGCTAGTCAGAAAGAATTTCCGGGGATGCGGACGTAGCCTTCCATCAGCACCCGAGCACTGCGGCTCATGATGGCTTTTTTGACGATCCACTCGCCGTTTTCCAGACTGGCTTCAGCACCAACCCGCAACGTCCCGGACGGATGCCCGAAGCGCACGGCATTGCGTTCAACGCCGCCCGCCGCAAGGTTCACCAAGGTGCCGGAAATAGCCGCCGCCGTACCAATCGCCACCGCCGCCGTGCCCATCATCGCGTGGTGCAACTTGCCCATCGACAACGCGCGCACCAGCAAATCGACATCACCAGCGCCAATCGCCTTACCACTGGACGCCACGTAATCCGCAGGCTTGGCGACAAACGCGACTTTCGGCGTGTGTTGCCGTTTCGCCGCTTCATCCAGATTGGCAATCAGGCCCATGCGCAGCGCGCCATAAGCACGAATCGTCTCGAACATCTGCAATGCTTTCGGATCGCTGTTGATCGCGCCTTGCAGCTCGGTGCCGGTGTAACCGATGTCTTCGGCGTTGACGAAAATCGTCGGGATGCCGGCGTTGATCATCGTCGCTTTGAACGTGCCGACACCCGGCACTTCCAGCTCATCGATCAGGTTGCCGGTGGGGAACATCGAGCCACCGCCGCCCTCTTCTTCCGCCGCCGGATCCATGAATTCGACTTGCACTTCGGCGGCCGGGAAAGTCACGCCGTCGAGTTCGAAATCACCGGTTTCCTGCACTTCGCCGTTGGTGATCGGCACGTGAGCAATAATGGTTTTGCCGATGTTGGCCTGCCACACGCGCACCACTGCAACACCGTTGTGCGGAATGCGGCTCGCGTCGACCAAGCCATTGCTGATGGCGAACGAACCGACCGCTGCCGAGAGGTTACCGCAGTTGCCGCTCCAGTCGACGAATGGCTTGTCGATGGAGACCTGGCCGAACAGGTAATCGACGTCGTGATCAGCCTTGAGGCTTTTCGACAGGATCACGGTTTTGCTGGTGCTTGAAGTGGCGCCGCCCATGCCGTCGATTTGCTTGTCGTACGGGTCGGGGCTGCCGATCACGCGCAGCAATAAAGCGTCGCGAACCGGCCCGGGAATCTGCGCTGCTTCGGGCAAATCCTTGAGGCTGAAAAACACGCCTTTGCTGGTGCCGCCGCGCATGTAGGTGGCGGGGATTTTTATTTGTGGTGAGTGAGCCATGGTGCTCCTTATCCACAGGCGTGAGACCGAGATCTCACGCCTGCATCAGTAGATTTAAACGGCAACCGCCGACTCTTCAAGGAAGTCCTGAGCGAAACGTTGCAACACGCCGCCGGCCTCGTAGATCGACACTTCTTCTGCGGTATCCAGACGGCAAGTCACCGGCACATCAACGCGCTCGCCGTTCTTGCGATGGATCACCAGCGTCAGGTCCGCGCGCGGTTTGCGCTCGCCGATCACGTCGTAGGTTTCGCTGCCGTCGATGGCCAAGGTGTGACGGTCGGTGCCTGCTTTGAACTCCAGCGGCAACACGCCCATGCCCACCAGGTTGGTGCGGTGAATGCGCTCGAAACCTTCGGCGGCAATCGCTTCGACACCGGCCAGACGCACGCCTTTCGCCGCCCAGTCGCGGGATGAACCCTGACCGTAATCGGCGCCGGCAATGATGATCAGCGGCTGCTTGCGTTCCATGTAGGTTTCGATGGCTTCCCACATGCGCATGACCTTGCCTTCCGGCTCGACCCGCGCCAGCGAACCCTGTTTGACCTTGCCGTTTTCCACGACCATTTCGTTGAACAGTTTCGGGTTGGCGAAGGTCGCGCGCTGTGCGGTCAAGTGGTCGCCACGGTGCGTGGCGTACGAGTTGAAGTCCTCTTCCGGCAAGCCCATTTTCGCCAGGTATTCGCCAGCGGCGCTGTCGAGCATGATCGCGTTCGATGGCGACAGGTGATCGGTGGTGATGTTGTCGGGCAGCACCGCCAGCGGGCGCATGCCCTTCAGCGGACGTGCGCCGGCCAGCGCGCCTTCCCAGTACGGCGGACGGCGGATGTAGGTGCTCATCTCGCGCCAGTCGTACAGCGGCGTGACTTTCGGGCCGGTGTCTTCGTGGACGGCGAACATCGGAATGTAGACCTGACGGAACTGCTCAGGCTTGACCGAAGACTTCACCACGGCGTCGATTTCTTCGTCGCTCGGCCAGATGTCTTTCAGGCGGATTTCCTTGCCGTCGACCACGCCCAACACATCTTTTTCGATGTCGAAACGGATGGTGCCGGCGATGGCGTACGCCACCACCAGCGGCGGCGAAGCGAGGAACGCTTGCTTGGCGTACGGGTGGATGCGGCCGTCGAAGTTGCGGTTGCCCGAGAGCACCGCAGTCGCATACAGATCGCGGTCGATGATCTCTTGCTGGATCACCGGATCGAGCGCGCCGGACATGCCATTGCACGTGGTGCAGGCGAAGGCGACGACGCCGAAACCGAGCTGCTCCAGTTCAGTGGTCAGCCCTGCTTCGTCGAGATACAGCGCAACGGTTTTCGAACCCGGCGCCAGCGAAGATTTCACCCACGGTTTGCGGGTCAGGCCGAGCTTGTTGGCGTTGCGCGCGATCAGGCCAGCGGCGATGACGTTGCGCGGGTTGCTGGTGTTGGTGCAACTGGTGATGGCGGCGATGATCACCGCGCCGTCAGGCATTTGCCCGGGGACTTCTTCCCACTGACCGGAGATGCCTTTGGCCGCCAGATCCGAGGTCGCGACGCGGGCGTGCGGGTTGCTCGGGCCGGCCATGTTGCGCACCACCGAAGACAGATCGAAAGTGAGACCGCGCTCGTATTGCGCGCCTTTCAGGCTGTCTGCCCACAGGCCGGTCAGCTTGGCGTATTGCTCGACGAGCTGCACTTGCTGGTCTTCACGACCGGTGAGTTTCAGGTAATCGATGGTCTGCTGATCGATGTAGAACATCGCTGCCGTGGCGCCGTATTCCGGGGCCATGTTGGAGATGGTTGCGCGGTCGCCGAGGGTCAGCGCAGCGGCGCCTTCGCCGAAGAACTCCAGCCATGCGCCAACGACCTTCTGTTTACGCAGGTATTCGGTCAGCGCCAGCACCATGTCGGTGGCGGTGATGCCCGGTTGCAGCTTGCCGGTCAGTTCAACACCGACGCTTTCCGGCAGACGCATCCACGACGCGCGACCGAGCATCACGCTCTCGGCTTCGAGACCGCCAACGCCGATGGCGATCACGCCCAAGGCATCGACGTGCGGGGTGTGGCTGTCGGTGCCGACGCAGGTGTCGGGGAACGCCACACCTTCACGCACCTGAATCACCGGCGACATTTTCTCCAGGTTTATCTGGTGCATGATGCCGTTGCCCGGCGGGATCACATCAACGTTCTTGAAAGCCTTTTTGGTCCAGTTGATGAAGTGGAAACGGTCTTCGTTGCGACGGTCTTCGATGGCGCGGTTTTTCTCGAACGCCTGGGCATCGAAACCACCGGCTTCGACAGCCAGCGAATGGTCAACGATCAGTTGCGTCGGCACAACCGGGTTGACTTGCGCCGGGTCGCCACCCTGCAACGCGATGGCGTCGCGCAGACCAGCGAGGTCGACCAGCGCGGTCTGGCCGAGAATGTCGTGGCAGACCACACGCGCCGGAAACCACGGGAAATCGAGGTCGCGTTTGCGTTCGATCAGTTGCTTGAGGGAATCGGTGAGCGTGGCCGGGTCGCAGCGACGCACGAGGTTTTCCGCCAGCACGCGGGAGGTGTACGGCAGGGTGTCGTAACTGCCGGGCTGAATCGCTTCGACCGCCGCGCGGGCGTCGAAATAATCCAGAGGGCTGCCGGGCAGGGTTTTGCGGAATTCTGTGTTCATCGGGTCAGGACTCGGGGCACGGTGGTTTCAAGAGGTGAGCAAGCCGGTTCGCCGTGCCCTTGTAGGAGCTGAGCTTGCTCGCGAAAGCGGTTTATCTGTCAGTCATGTGTTGGCTGACATGACGCCTTCGCGAGCAAGCTCGGCTCCTACAGGGGAGCGATCAGGAGTTGGCACTCACCATTCAGCGACGTTCGATTGGCACGAACTTGCGCTGTTCGACGCCGATGTACTCGGCGCTTGGGCGGATGATGCGGTTGTTGGCGCGCTGTTCGAACACGTGCGCGGCCCAGCCGGTCAGGCGCGAGCAGACGAAGATCGGCGTGAACAGCTTGGTCGGAATGCCCATGAAGTGGTACGCCGAGGCATGGTAGAAATCGGCGTTCGGGAAGAGTTTTTTCTGTTCCCACATGGTCTTGTCGATGGCCTCGGAAACCGGGAACAACACTTTGTCACCGACTTCATCAGCCAGCTGTTTCGCCCAGCCTTTGATCACTTCGTTGCGCGGGTCGCTGTCCTTATAGATCGCGTGGCCGAAACCCATGATCTTGTCTTTGCGCTCGAGCATGCCGAGGGTGCCTTTGATCGCGTCTTCAGGCGACGAGAAGCGTTCGATCATTTCCATCGCCGCTTCGTTGGCGCCGCCATGCAACGGACCGCGCAGCGAACCGATGGCTGCGGTGACGCAGGAATACAGATCGGACAGCGTCGATGCACAAACACGGGCGGTGAAGGTCGAGGCGTTGAATTCGTGCTCGGCGTAAAGGATCAGCGACACGTTCATCACTTTGACGTGCAGTTCGCTTGGCTTCTTGTCGTGCAGCAGGTGCAGGAAGTGGCCGCCGATGGTTGGCTCGCTGTTCACGCAGTTGATGCGCTTGCCGTCGTGGCTGAAGCGATACCAGTAGCACATGATCGCCGGGAATGCGGCGAGCAAACGGTCGGTCTTGTCGCGCTGCTCGGAGAAGTCCTTCTCCGGTTCGAGGTTGCCAAGGAACGAGCAGCCGGTGCGCATCACGTCCATCGGGTGGGCGTCGGCGGGGATGCGTTCGAGCACTTCCTTCAGCGCTTGCGGCAGGTCGCGCAGCTTGCTCAGCTTGCCTTGGTATTCGTCGAGTTGCGCCTGGGTTGGCAGCTCGCCGTAAAGCAGCAGGTAGGCGACTTCTTCAAATTGCGCATCGGCTGCCAGTTCGCGCACGTCGTAGCCGCGATAGGTCAGCCCGGCACCGGCCTGGCCCACGGTGGACAGTGCGGTTTGCCCGGCAACCTGGCCACGGAGCCCGGCGCCACTGAGTACTTTTGCTTCGGCCATTGTTGTCTCCATTTTTCTTGAATTTGTAGGGGAAACTTGTACTTGCACTTGTAGGAGCTGAGCTTGCTCGCGAAAGCGGTGTATCAGGCGACGCAAATATTGAATGTCCGGTCGTCTTCGCGAGCAAGCTTTGCTCCTACGTGGCGTTGATTATTTCTTCGCAGCAAACAACGCATCGAGCTTCTGCTCGAACGTGTGGTAATCAATACGATCGTAAAGCTCCATGCGAGTCTGCATGGTGTCGATGACATTCTGTTGCGTGCCGTCGCGGCGGATCGCCGTGTAGACGTTTTCCGCAGCCTTGTTCATTGCGCGGAACGCCGATAGCGGATACAGCACCAGCGACACATCGGCGCCGGCCAGTTGCTCGGTGGTGTACAGCGGCGTCGAGCCGAATTCGGTGATGTTGGCCAGGATCGGCGCTTTCACACGGTTGGCGAACAGCTTGTACATCTCCAGCTCGGTGATGGCTTCCGGGAAAATCATGTCGGCGCCAGCCTCGATGCACGCGGCGGCGCGATCCAGTGCCGATTCCAGACCTTCCACCGCCAGCGCATCGGTACGCGCCATGATCACAAAGCTGTCATCGGTGCGCGCATCGACGGCGGCTTTGATGCGGTCGACCATTTCCTGCTGGCTGACGATCTCTTTATTCGGACGGTGGCCACAGCGCTTGGCGCCCACCTGATCTTCGATATGAATCGCCGCCGCGCCGAACTTGATCATCGACTTCACCGTGCGCGCGACGTTGAACGCCGAAGAGCCGAAACCAGTGTCGACATCGACCAGCAACGGCAGATCGCAAACGTCGGTGATGCGGCGCACGTCGGTGAGCACGTCATCCAGACCGGTGATGCCCAGATCAGGCACGCCGAGCGAGCCTGCGGCCACCCCGCCACCGGACAGGTAGATCGCCTTGAAACCGGCGCGCTTGGCCAGCAGCGCGTGGTTGGCGTTGATCGCGCCGACCACTTGCAATGGATGCTCGCTGGCGACCGCATCGCGGAAACGCTGGCCTGGAGTGCTGTGCTTGGAACTCATGACTCACCTCGTTCAGTGGCTGTCTTATTGTGGGCGCCGTCCTGGTAATGACGGGCGATGTTGCGTTTCGAGGCGCCGATGTGGCGGCGCATCAACAATTCCGCGAGCTCGCCGTCACGGTCGGCGATGGCATCGAGAATCCGGTGGTGTTCGGCAAAGGCCTGGCGTGGACGGTTCGGCGTGGTAGAAAACTGGATGCGGTACATGCGCACCAGTTGATACAGCTCGCCGCAGAGCATTTGGGTCAGCGTGCGGTTGCCGCTGCCCTGAATGATCCGGTAGTGAAAGTCGAAATCGCCTTCCTGCTGGTAGTAGCCGACGCCGGCCTGAAACGCAGCGTCGCGCTCGTGGGTTTCCAGCACCCGGCGTAGTTCGTCGATTTCTTCGACGCTCATGCGTTCGGCCGCCAGACGGCAGGCCATGCCTTCGAGGGATTCGCGGATTTCGTAGAGTTCGATCAGCTCGGCATGATTGAGCGAGACCACGCGCGCGCCGACGTGCGGGACGCGCACCAACAGGCGCTGGCCTTCGAGTCGGTGAATCGCCTCACGCAATGGTCCACGGCTGATGCCGTAAGTGCGCGCCAGTTCCGGCTCGGAGATTTTGCTGCCCGGGGCGATCTCGCCTTTGACGATGGCCGCCTGAATACGCCGGAAGACGTTTTCCGAGAGCGTCTCGGAATCGTCACCGTTGATGACCGGGGGATCGAGTTGATCCAGCATGATTGTCGACACCTTTAAATCCAATGCGGCAAAAACTAGCTAATTCAGCCGAATCAGTCAAAGGATAAATGGGTATTGTCGACAATCGTCTAATAACCTTAAAAGATCGCAGCCTTCGGCAGCTCCTACAGGGATCAGTGTAGGAGCTGCCGAAGGCTGCGATCTTTGGATCTTGTATAGACCGCCCCCAGCGCTGGCGCCATAAAACCACCGTGCTAGAATGCCGCCCGCATTTGCTGGCCATTTGTACGGCTTGTCATAAAAAGCTGCCAGGCACACGCAGGCGCTTGCGCAAGTCTTGCCAGGCACCTGAACCGACCACGGAACGCTGCGCACCAGGATTTATGAGACTCAAGCCTTTTCCCACATTCTTTGCCCTGTTTTGCCTGCCCGGCCTCGCCGCCGCGGGGGAAAAAACCGTGTACGGCCTCAACGAATACGCTTCGCTTGACGGCATCAATCTCGAAGTCGCGGCCAAACTCGACACCGGCGCGAAAACCGCCTCGCTGAGCGCCCGCGACATCAAAGGCTTTAAACGCAACGGTGAGTCCTGGGTACGTTTCTACCTGGCGATCGACGCTGCGCATTCGCACGCGATCGAACGGCCACTGGCCCGCGTCAGCAAAATCAAACGCCGCGCCGGCGACTACGACCCGGAAGAAGGCAAGAAGTACACCGCCCGTCCGGTAATCGAGCTGGATATCTGCATGGGCACGGCGATGCGCAGCATCGAAGTGAACCTGACCGACCGAAGTGCGTTCCAATACCCGCTTTTGATCGGCTCCGAAGCGTTGAAACGCTTCGACGCGCTGGTCGACCCCAGTCTTAAATACGCTGCCGGCAAACCCGCCTGCACCATCGCCGCTCATACCGCCGAGTAATTTCCATGCGTTCTCTAACCTTCCACCTGAAAATCCTGATCACCATTTTGGTGTTACTGGGCGTTTCGGTTACGGCCTATCAGATTTTCGTACTCGGCATCCCGGTGACCGAAGATGCGACCGACGACTTGTGGAACATCGACGCCAAAGTCGAGTTCGTCGCCAGCACCAAGGATCCGGTAAAGATCCAGATGTTCGTACCGCCGCTGAGCCGCGATTACGTCAGCCTCAATGAGAGTTTTATTTCCAATAACTACGGCGTCGCGGTGAACCGTGTCGACGGCAACCGCAAGGTCACCTGGTCGGCACGTCGCGCCAAGGGCAACCAGACCCTTTATTACCGTCTGGTGCTGACCAAGCGTTACACCGCGGAAAAATCCAAGGTCAAAGGCCCGACCTTCCGCGACAGCATCGCCATCGAAGGCCCGGAAAAAATCGCTGCCGAGGCCCTGCTCGCACCGATCCGCCAACACTCGGCTGATGTCGAAACTTTCATCGGCGAAGCGATCAAACGCGTCAACAACCTCAACGACGACAATGTGAAATTGCTGCTGGCCGGCGATCCGTCGACTGCGCACAAAGCCAAAATCGTCGAATTGCTGCTGTCCATCGCCCACGTACCGGTGGAAAAAGTCCACACCATCCGCCTCGTCGCCGATCAACCGCAAATGCCCGAACTGTGGCTGCGCAGCTTCAACGGCAACGATTGGCTGTATTTCAACCCGGAAACCGGCGAGCAAGGCCTGCCGACCGACCGCCTGCTGTGGTGGACCGGCGATGAAAACCTGATCACCGTCGACGGCGGCAAAAAAGCCAACGTGACTTTCAGCCTGAACAACAGCGAGATGAACGCAATTCGTCTGGCCAAGCTGACCGACGAAAACACCGACGCCAACTTCCTCGAATACTCGCTGTACGGCTTGCCGCTGCAAACTCAGCAAACGTTCATGATCATGGTGATGATCCCGATCGGAGTGCTGGTGATCCTGATCCTGCGCAACCTGATCGGCCTGCAAACCCTCGGCACATTCACCCCGGTACTGATCGCCCTCGCCTTCCGCGAGACGCAACTGGGCTTCGGCATTCTGCTGTTTACCGTGATCACGGCGCTGGGCCTGTCATTACGTTCCTATCTGGAACACCTGAAGCTGCAAATGCTGCCGCGACTCTCGGTGGTGCTGACCTTTGTCGTGGTGCTGATCGCGGCGATCAGTCTGTTCAGCCATAAACTCGGCCTGGAGCGCGGCTTGTCCGTGGCGCTGTTCCCGATGGTGATTCTGACCATGACCATCGAACGCCTGTCGATCACCTGGGAAGAACGCGGCGCCAGCCATGCGATGAAAGTGGCGATCGGCACGCTGTTCGCGGCGTCCCTGGCGCACCTGATCATGACCGTGCCTGAGCTGGTGTACTTCGTGTTCACCTTCCCGGCGATCCTGCTGATTCTGGTCGGCTTCATGCTGGCGATGGGTCGTTATCGCGGCTACCGCCTGACCGAACTGGTGCGCTTCAAGGCTTTCCTGAAGAAGGCTGACGCCTGATGTTCGGTTTCTGGAAGACCTGGAAGGCGCTGGAAGCGCGCGGCATCATGGGCATCAATCGGCGTAACGCCGACTACGTGCTCAAGTACAACAAGCGCAGCCTGTACCCGATCGTCGATGACAAGATCATCACCAAGGAACGCGCGATCGAGGCCGGCATTCACGTGCCGGAGCTGTATGGCGTGATTTCCACCGAGAAGGAAATCGACAAGCTCGGCGAGATCATCGGCGGGCGCAGCGACTTCGTGATCAAACCCGCTCAGGGCGCTGGCGGTGACGGCATCATCGTCGTCGCCGACCGTTTCGAAGGCCGTTATCGCACGGTGTCGGGCAAGATCGTTGACCACGAGGAGCTTGAGCACCACATCTCGAGCATTCTCACCGGTTTGTACTCGCTGGGTGGCCACCGTGACCGTGCACTGATCGAATACCGGGTGACCCCGGATCAGATCTTCAAAAGCATCAGTTATGAAGGCGTGCCGGACATCCGCATCATTGTGCTGATGGGTTATCCGGTGATGGCGATGCTGCGTTTGCCGACCCGGCAATCCGGCGGCAAGGCCAACCTGCACCAGGGCGCGATTGGCGTCGGTGTCGATCTGGCGACGGGTCTGACGTTGCGCGGCACCTGGCTGAACAACATCATCACCAAACACCCCGACACCACCAACGCGGTGGACGGCGTGCAACTGCCCTACTGGGACGGTTTCATGAAACTCGCGGCGGGCTGTTATGAGCTGTGCGGGTTGGGCTATATCGGTGTTGATATGGTGCTGGATCAGGAGAAAGGCCCGCTGATTCTCGAGCTGAATGCGCGGCCGGGGTTGAATATTCAGATCGCTAACGACTGTGGGCTGACGTTGCGTACGCACGCGGTTGAGGCACGGCTGGAAGAGCTGAAGGCGCGTGGGGTGGTGGAGACGGCTGAAGAGCGGGTGGCGTTTACTCAGGAAATGTTTGGGCATATTCCCGCCGTCGAAGGCTGATCTCCCCCGATGATCGTTCCCACGCTCTGCGTGGGAATGCATCCCGTGACGCTCCGCGTCACAGTGGACGCAGAGCGTCCATGGCGGCGTTACCACGCAGAGCGTGGGAACGATCGGTCTGTAGTGGGTTAGAGGATGTTGGAGTAATCCGCTTCGATCCGGTCCAGGCT
>NZ_CACSJY010000065.1:0-31716 GCF_902706155.1 Pseudomonas sp. 18058 | reverse complement strand
CCCCACACCCCATCACCAGACTCCCCCCATCAAAACAGGGAGAGTCCCATGAACAAGAATCTGACCATCAAGCTCGGCGCCATCGCGCTGCTGATCTTGCTATTGCTGATCCCGCTGTTGATGATCGATGGCGTCATCGACGAGCGCCAACAGCTGCGCGACGGCGTGCTCGAAGACATCGCCCGCAGTTCCAGTTACAGCCAGCAGGTGAGCGGCCCGGTGATGGTGGTGCCGTATCGCAAAGTGGTGCGCACGTGGAAAACCAACGAAAAAACCAATAAGCGTTACCAGGAAATCGGCGAAGAGCGCGGGCGTTTGTACTTTCTGCCCGAGCGTTTTGAGCTCGACGGCCAAGTGCAAACTGAACTGCGTAAACGCGGGATCTACGAGGCGCGACTGTTCCATGCCGACAACCGTATCAATGGCCATTTCTCACTGCCGGCGCAGTTGGGTATCAAGGAAGATTTCGCGGACTACCAGTTTGACGCGCCGTTTCTCGCCGTCGGCATCAGCGACATTCGCGGCATCGAAAACGCGTTGAAACTGGAGCTTGATGGTCAGCGTCTGGACTTTGTTCCGGGCACGGAAGTGGCCTGGCTCGGTGAGGGTGTGCGGGTCACGCTGCCGACGCTGGATACCAGCAAAACCACCGAGCTGGCGTTCGCCTTCGATCTGCAACTACAAGGCACCGGTTCGTTGCGCGTGCTGCCGGTGGGCAAGACCAGTAGTGTCAGCCTCGGCGCGAATTGGCCGCATCCGAGCTTCATCGGCAACTTCCTGCCGGCCAAACGAGAGATCAACGATCAGGGTTTCACGGCCGATTGGCAGACCTCGTTTTTCTCCACCAACCTGCAGGAAGCAATGCATCGCTGTGTGATGGGCGATTGCGAGGCGTTCAACAGCCGCAGTTTTGGCGTGAGTTTTATCGACCCGGTGGATCAGTACCTGAAGAGTGACCGAGCGATCAAATATGCGTTGCTGTTTATCGTCCTGACGTTCGCCGGTTTCTTTCTCTTCGAAGTACTGAAAAGTCTCGCGGTGCACCCGGTGCAATACGCGCTGGTCGGTGTCGCGTTGGCGTTTTTCTATCTGTTGCTGCTGTCGCTGTCGGAGCACATCGGTTTTGCCCTGGCGTATCTGCTGTCGGCCAGTGCTTGTGTGTTGCTGATCGGGTTCTACGTCTGCCACGTGCTGCGCAGCGTGCGCCATGGCTTGAGTTTTTCGGCGGGGTTGGCGGCGTTGTATGGGCTGCTTTATGGGCTGTTGAGTGCCGAGGATTACGCGCTGTTGATGGGCTCGTTGCTGCTGTTCGGCTTGCTCGGCGTGTTTATGGTGCTGACGCGCAAACTGGATTGGTACGGGATCGGGCAGAAGCCGGCCAAGCCGTTGGAGTTTGATATCGGGGTGGTGGAATGAGCCGGTCGCTGGGGTTGCGTGAGGATCAGCTGTGGAAGGATGGGTTGGTGACGCGGATTATCGGCTATTTGCCTGTGGAAGCGAGTTGCCGCCATCGCGAGCAGGCTCACTCCTACAGGGAAATGCGGTCAACTGTAGGAGTGAGCCTGCTCGCGAAGAGGCCGGAGCAGGCACCCAAAAACTAAGGCTTGGGCATCGTCGCGATCATGGACGGTCGCTGACTCACTTCAAAAAACCAGTTAGCCAGTTGCGGATTGGCCTCGCGCCAGCCCAGGTCGGGGAAGCGCAGATCCAGGTAACCCAACGCACTGGCGACGCTGATCGCGGCCACATCGAAGTGGCTGGTCAGCTCGGCAATCGCGTCGTTCTCCAACAGATTCAGCGCACGACGGATCTTCTCGCGTTGCGCCTCGAGCCATTCATCCCAGTGTTTTTCCGGGGCGCGCAGGACTTGTTCGTAACGCACCATCACCGAGGCGTCCATGATCCCGTCGGCCAGCGAGGCGAGGGTCAGACGGCGCCAGCGGGCCGAGCCTTCGCGCGGGATCAACGGGTTGCCGACGTGCTGGTGGTCGAGGTATTCGAGGATCACGCGGCTGTCATGGATGACCGTGCCGTCGGCTAGGCGCAGGGCCGGGATTTTTCCTAGCGGGTTGTCGGCATTGAGCTCGGCGCTCGGGCTGACCGGGGAGAGCACGCAGTCTTGCAGGGCAACGCGATCCTGCTGACCGGTTTCGTGGAGCAAGACCATTACTTTGCGCACGAACGGGGAGAGGGTGTTGTGGTACAGGGTCATGCTGGGGGCGGACATTGGCAGGGTCTCGATCAGAATGGTGAACGGGCAGCATAGCCTGTCAGGATGCGAGCTCAAGCCTTGCGCTGAAGCAAATGTAGGAGTGAGCCTGCTCGCGATAGCGGTAGTTCAGTCAACGGTGATGTTGAATGTGATTGCGCTATCGCGAGCAGGCTCACTCCTACAGTGGTTTCTCAGCTTCGCAGCAGTAATCCTTTAAGGGCCAGGAAGGCCGGCACACCTAGCCCGACCCAGCTCAGCGCATCCCAGATCCCGTCCCCCAGCAACGCCGCAAACAGTCCCGCCGCACTCAGAAGACCAATCACCAACGGCGTGCTGAAGACTTTCCAGAAATTCGACTGACGCGGCTTCATACAGTCGCCTCCGCCGTTTCCAGCACAGGTTTGGCAGCCTTGCGCCGCACCACCCACAGGTACACGCCGCTGCCGAGAACGATGATGGTCAGCACATCGAGCGTGGCCCAGAGAATCTTCATCGGCATGCCGCCGTAATCACCAAAGTGCAGCGGTTGCGACATGCCCATCGCGTCCATGTACCACGGTCGTTCCGCCACAGCGGTGACCTTCAGTGTGGTGGCGTCGATCAGCACTGGCGTCAGTAGGTGCGAGGTCAAGTGCGTGCCGCCCTTCATGAACACCGAGTAATGGTGTTCGCTGGAGAAGCGCGTGCCGGGGAAGGCAATGAAATCCGGTTTCATGCCCGGCGCAGCTTCGCCGGCAATGTCGAGCAAACGCGTGGCGGGCGCCAGTTGTGTCAGCGGCGGCGCATCGCGGTAAGGTTCGATCAACGCGGTCAGGGCCTCGTTGCGCCATGCGGCGATCAGCAGATCGGCGCAGGCACTGATCACGCCAGTCACGCCGACGACCAAGGCCCAGGTCAGCGTCACCACGCCAATCAGGTTATGCAGGTCGAGCCAGCGCAGCCGCGTGGATTTGTCCTGACGCACCGTGCCGAACTTCAGCCGGCGCATAAACGGCAGGTACAACACCGTCCCCGAGACAATCGCCACGACAAACAATAAACCCATAAACGCCAGCAGCAATTTGCCCGGCAACCCGGCAAACATGTCGACGTGCAGGCGCAGGATAAACAGCATCAAACCGCCGTTGGCCGAAGGGGTTTCCAGTGCTTCACCGGTGCGCGCGTCGAGCATGAAGGTGTGCGAGGAGTTCGGTTCGGTGCCGGCGGTTTTCGCCATGATCGCAAACGCAGCGTTTGGCTCTTCGTCGTCATAACCGAAGTACTGCATGACCTCGCCCGGACGATGTTTCTGCGCGGCATCCACCAGTTGTTGCAGGTTGAGTTGCGGCGTGTCGGCCGGCATCTCTCGCAACTCGGGGGCATTGCCCAGCAGATGATCGATTTCATGGCTGAAAATCAACGGCAAACCGGTCAATGCCAGCATCAGCAAAAACACGGTGCAGATCAGGCTGGTCCAGGTGTGGATAAACGACCAGCGACGAATTGTTTTACTTTTCATTTCATGACCTTCAAAAACACCAAAGCCGTCCACGAGGGACGGCCTGGTAACAGGGCCTGTTTCAGCTCAGTCGCTTACCACTTGTAAGTGGCGCTGGCGACGACGCTGCGTTGGTCGCCGTAGTAGCAATAGAAACCGTCGCAGGTGGAAATGTAGTCCTTGTCGAACAGGTTGGTCGCATTCAGTGCCAGCGACGCGCCTTTGAGGCTGTTGTCGAGACGGCCGAGGTCGTAATGCACGCTCGCGTCGAACACGGTATAGGCATCCGCCTTGCCCAGCCAAGTGTTGCCTTTGTCGCCGTAGGTGTTGCCGGTGTAACGCACGCCAGCACCCACGCCGAAACCGTCGAGCACGCCGGTGTGCCAGGTGTAGTCAGTCCACAGCGAGGCTTGCTGGTTCGGCATCAGTTGCAGACGGTTGCCCTTGTCGACGCCTTTCTGCACTTCGGACTTGGCCAGGGTGTAGGCGGCGATGACCTTGAGGTTATCGGTCACGTCCGAAACGGCTTCCAGTTCCAGGCCTTTGACTTTCACTTCGCCGGTCTGGCTGGTGATCGAAACGCCATTGACGTTGGTGTTTACGGAAACGTTTTTCTGGGTCAGGTCATACACCGCAGCGGTCAGCAGGGTTTTGCTGCCCGGTGGCTGGTACTTGATGCCCAGTTCCCACTGCTTGCCTTCGGTTGGCTTGAGCGAATCGGTGGACGTCGCGTCGGCACCAGCGGTTGGCTGGAAGGACTCGGCGTACGACAGGTACGGCACAAAGCCCGAATCGAAGACATAGCTGATCGCCGCGTTGCCGCTGAAGTTTTTGTCGCGCTGCGTGTTGGTGGCATCGCCCTTGTTGATGAACTGGGTGCTGGTGTGTACCCAGTCTTCACGGCCACCGAGGGTCAGGCGCCACTGGTCGAGAGCCATTTGATCCTGCACGTACAGGCCGGTCTGGTAGGTCTTCTGGTCGTAGTCATAAAACGCGGTAGAGCGCGGTGGACGTACGATCGGTTGCCCGTAGATCGGATTGACGACGTTGGTGGTCAAGCCATCGCCGAAAATCGAGGTGTAATTGGTGTTGCTGCGCTGGTGATCCAGGCCCAGCAGCAGGGTGTGGCGGATATCGCCGGTAGCGAAGTCAGCCTGGAAATTGTTGTCCACGGCGAACTGGCTGATGTCCTCATCGACAACCGTGGAAGTGCGACCGACGTTGCCTTGATCATCCACCATCGTGAACGGATAGGAGCCTGGAGTCAGCGCCTGGAATGCCAGATCGGACTTGGTGTAACGCAAGTTCTGCTTGAACTGCCACACATCGTTCAGACGATGTTCAAAGGCATAACCCAGCGCGTAGTAGGTGCGGTCGTAATATTCCCAATCCGGATCGCCAAGGTTCTTGTGGTGAGAAACGTCACCGAACGGCATGTCGATCTTGGTGCCCTGAATCGGCAGGAACTGGCTGGTGATGCCGGTATCGTCGCGGGTGAACTGGGTCAGCAGGGTGAACTTGGTATCGTCGTCGATGTTCCAGGTCACGCTCGGCGCGATGTTGTAACGCTTGTTGTCGACGTGGTCGATTTGGGTGCCGCTGTCGCGCACGACGCCGCTGAGACTGTAGAGAAACTGACCAGCCTCATCGATCTTGCCGGTGCTGGCGAAGTTGATCTGGCGATGGTTGTCGCTGCCGTATTGCAGCTGGATTTCACTGCTGGCTTCGGCACTTGGACGGCGACTGACCATGTCCAGCAAGCCGCCCGGAGGCGTCTGGCCGTAAACCGACGACGCCGGGCCGCGCAGCAGGGCGAGGCGGTCGAGGTTCCAGGTTTCCTGTTTCGGGTTGGCGTACACGCCTTTTGGCAGCGGCAAGCCGTCGAGGAACTGGGTCGGTTCAAAACCGCGTACACGCAACCAGTCGGCGCGGGTGTCACTGCCGAAACTGCTGGCGGTGATGCCCGGCATGTAGCGCACGGCGTCATCGAGGCTGTGCACGCTGCGGTCGTCCATTTGCTGACGGGTCGCCACGGAGATCGAGCGCGGCGCTTCGACCAGCGCGGTGTCGGTCTTGGTGCCGGCGGCGGTGCGGGTGGCGGTGTAGCCTTCGACCGGGCTCCACGCGGTTTCCAGATTCTCTACGCCGATGATCGCGGTTTCCGGCAGGGCCATCACGCCTTCAGGCACGGCAACCAGGCTGTAGGTGCCGGAAGTGCTTTGTTCCAGTTGCAGACCGGTGCCGCTCAAGGCTGCACGCAGCGCGCCGGCCGCGTCGTACTGGCCTTTGACCGGTGCCGAAGTCTTGCCCGCTGCCAGCGACGGGTTCAGCGACAGCGCGAGGCCGCCCTGGCTGGCGATCTGGTTCAGGGTGGTCGACAGTGGAGCCGCCGGCAGGTTGTAAGCGCGAACGCTGGACGCTTGTTCAGCGGCGAGCAACGGGCTGCTGATCAGCGGGGTGCTGAGGGCAATGGCGACGGCCAGCAGACTGGGGCGCAACAAGGTGTCTAGCGAACGGGACATACGGCGGCTCCTGAATGGAAATATTTCTCAATTGCCTGCTTGCCGGATGAAAATCAAAAAGTGATAGGGCTGGATGAAAATAATTTCGATTTGCGGGAAATAGTGCTGCTGATATTCGAGGTAGACCTGTTTTTTTGGCTATGGCTGGCGGCTCATTCGCGAGCAAGCCCGCTCCCACAGGGGGAATGCATTGCAAATGTGGGAGGGGGCTTGCTCCCGAAAGCGCCCGCTCAGACAGCCCATCACTCAGGCTTGGTATCAGCCTTCGCGACGGTCACCCAATAAGGCGTGTGCTGCTCAATCTGCACCGGCAACGTCGGCAGCAGCGCGCTCAAGGCCTTATCGGTGTCATGCAGCGGAAAGCTGCCAGTAATGCGCAAATCCGCCACTTCCGGCGCCACACCCAGATGCCCGCGACGATAACGCCCAAGCTCATGCACCAGATCGCCCAGCCGTGCGTTGTCGACCACCAACATGCCGCGCGTCCAGGCATCGGCGCCGGGGTTGAGGGCGACGATTGCGTCGAGCCCATCACTGCGCATGAACACCTGCTGACCTTCGTGGAGGATCTGCTCTTGCGGATTCGATTGCGGGTGCGCCGCGACAGCCGACTGCAACACGCTCAGACGCGTGCCTTCGTCTTCTCGCTTGACCAAAAACCGCGTGCCCAACGCACGCATGCTGCCTTCACGGGTTTCGACGATGAAGGGCCGCGCATCGCCGTGACCGGTTTCCACGAGGATTTCGCCTTCCTGCAGAACGATCAGTCGGCGCTTGTCATCGAATCGCACGTCAACCGCGCTGTGGGTATTGAGATTGAGCACGGTGCCATCGGACAGACGCACGATGCGCTGTTCACCGGTGGCGGTGCGCTGATCGGCGAGCCAGTAATCCAGCGGCAGATAACGTTCGCCAGCAAACAACGCCACGCCGACAACCACCACAACGCTCGCCAGACCACTGCCCAACTTGCGCACGCGGCGACGGATGCTTTCCCGGGATTGCAGCAGAGCGCTGCGGGCCGGGCCTTTGGCCACGCTGAAACGCTGATCAAGCATGCCCAACTGGCGCCAGGCCCGGGCGTGTTCTTCATTGGCCGCGTGCCACTTGGCGAATTCTTCGCGCTCCAGCGGACTGCTGGAGTCGAGGGTCAACTGCCAGGCAATCGCCGCGTCCAGCACGTGGGCCTGAACCGGTCTGGAACTGGCCGGGCTCACGTCGGCTCACCGTATAGCGCGATGTAGCACTGACGAATACCTTGCGCGAGGTACTGGCGCACACGCGGCACCGAAACGCCGAGCTTCTCGGCAATCTCGGCGTGGCCGAGGCCGTCGAGGCGGTTATAAAGGAAGGCGGCACGAGCCTTGGTCGACAGTTTGCCGAGCAAGCGGTCGATGGCCTTGAGGTCTTCGAGGATCAGTTGCTGTTCTTCCACCGACGGTTGTTCGCCTTCGGGGATCAGCATCAATTCGGTGAGGTACGCCTGTTCCAGCGCGGCGCGGCGGAAGTAATCGAACAGCAGCCCTTTGGCGATCGCCACCAGAAAGGCGCGCGGTTCGCGGGGTGTCAGCAACTCATCACGACCGAGCAGGCGTACGAAGGTGTCCTGACTCAGATCTTCGGCACGTTGCGGACAGGCCACATTGCGCCGCAGCCACGTCAATAGCCAACCGCGATGGTCGCGATACATCGCACCAACGAGTTCACTGTGAGGGCTTTGGGCTGCAGGCACCGAATATCACCGATTGGGAAATATTAACTAACGCGAATTGTTCGCGATTCTCGCAGAGGTGGGAATGGTTAGCAATTGGCCACTGGTCAGATGGCACGTTTGGATAACCCCGTAGGAGCTGCCGAAGGCTGCGATCTTTTGATCTTGTTTTTGAAGATCAAGGTCAAAAGATCGCAGCCTTCGGCAGTTCCTACAGGGAGCGTCTTTCGGCGCAGAACCTGTGGGAGCGGGCTTGCTCGCGAAGAGGCCAAAACAGGCGCTGCGAATCTAAAAGGATGGAGCTTGCTGGCGACGCTTCCACTGGCTCAACCGCTGCTGCAAATTCAACGGACTATGAATCTGCTGCCCCCGCGCCCGGCTAAACAGAATCAACGCCAACTCCGCCGTGGCCAACGCATCGGCGCTCGCGTTATGCCGTTCAAACACCTCCAGCCGAAACCACTCGATCCACTCATCCAGCCCCGCCTCGCGGATCTGCGCTTGCGGACACACCAGCGGCGCAATATCGGCGACATCCAGAAACACCTGCTGCAACTTGTGCCCCAGATGCTCCTTCACCGCACGCCCGAGCATGTGCTGATCAAACGGCGCATGAAACGCCAGCACCGGGCTGTCGCCCATAAACTCCAGCAATTCCAGCAACGCCTCGGCCGGCTCGCTGCCAGCGGCAATCGCATTCGGCCCCAACCCATGAATCAACACACTGGGGCTGAGCTTCAACTCCCGGCACTGCAAGGTGCGTTCGAACTGCTGACTGAAGTCGATCGCGCCGTCCTCGATCACCACCGCACCAATCGACAACACGCGATCCTTGTTCAGATTGAGCCCGGTGGTTTCCAGATCCAGCACCACCCAGCGTTGTTCGCGCAGGGTGCATTCGCGCAGTTCAGTGATAGCCGGCAGCTTCGCCAGTCGCCGCTGAAAATCCGCCGGCACCACCGGACTCGCCGGGCGCAGCCACGAAAACAGACTCATAGCTGATACCGCAACGTCAGGCTGCTTTGCAGGCGCTGCGCCTGACGCAGGGATTCGCGGAGGATGCGCCGGTCGAGATGATTGAGGCTGTCGGGGTCGACGCGGTTGGAGTACGGCAGATTCTCGCGCGTCTGCAACTGATGCTGTTGCATGCGCGTTTGCTGAATGAAGTGATACGCCTCTTCATACGCCGCGCCGTCCAGCCGTTCGATGACTTCTTTATCGACCAACTGACGGAAGCGCTCGAGGGTGTTGTTGGCGTCGATGCCGTTGGCTAATGCCAGCAATCGCGCGCCATCCACAAACGGCGTCAGCCCCTGAACCTTCAAGTCCAGCGTGGCTTTCTCGCCGTTCTTGCGCGCCAATACGAACTCACGGAAACGCCCCACCGGCGGACGATTGCGCAGGGCGTTCTCGGCCATCATGCGCTGGAACAAACGGTTGTCGCCGACCTGATCAAGAATGCCCCGGCGCAATTGTTCGCAGCTTTGTTCATCGCCCCAGACCACGCGCAGATCGAAATAAATGCTCGACCCCAACAGATTCTCCGGCGTCGCCTCACGAATAAACGCCGCAAAGCGCCGCGCCCATTCCGCCCGCGACAAACACAGCTCGGGGTTGCCGGCCATGATGTTGCCCTTGCACAGGGTGAAGCCGCACTGCGCTAGGCTTTGGTTGATCTGCTGGGCAATCGGCAACAGCTTGCCGCGAATCTCTGCGGCGTGCGCAGCATCGCGAGCGTCGAACAAAATGCCGTTGTCCTGATCGGTGTGCAGCGTTTGCTCGCGGCGGCCTTCGCTGCCGAAACACAGCCAACTGAACGGCACGCCGGGGTCGCCTTTTTCGGCGAGGGTAAGCTCGATCACCCGGCACACGGTGTGGTCGTTGAGCAGGGTGATGATGTGGGTGATCTGCGTCGACGAGGCGCCGTGGGCGAGCATGCGTTCGACCAGTTGGCCGATCTCGCCGCGCAGGGTCACCAGTTGTTCGACCCGTTGCGCGCTGCGAATCGTCCGCGCCAGATGCACCAGATCGACCCGTTGCAGAGAAAACAGATCGCGCTCGGAAACCACGCCGCACAAGCGCTGATCCTTGACCAGACAAACGTGGGCGATGTGCCGTTCGGTCATGGCAATCGCCGCATCGAACGCGCTGTGATCCGGCGAAAGATAGAAGGGCGCGCGGGTCATGTGGCGTTCGATGGCTTCGCTGAAATCACCGACGCCTTCGGCCACCACATGGCGCAAATCGCGCAGGGTGAAAATCCCCAGCGGTGCTTTGTTTTCGTCTACGGCGACGATGCTGCCGACCTGTTGCTCGTGCATCAGCTTCACCGCTTCGCGCAGCGGCGTGTCCGGGCTGCACGTCACCGGGTGACGCATTGCCAGTTCGCCCAGTCGGGTGTTCAGCGAGTACTGCGTGCCGAGGGTTTCCACGGCTTTCTGCTGCACTTGCTGATTGACCTGATCGAGCAGGCTGCTGACCCCGCGCAAGGCGAAATCACGGAAGGCGTTGGAAAGGGCGAACAGTTTGATGAACGCCAGTTTGTTCAGTTGCAGGCAGAAGGTATCTTCGCCGGCCAAATGCTCGGTGCGGGTCGCGCGTTCGCCGAGCAGGGCAGCCAGCGGAAAACACTCGCCGGTGGTAATTTCAAACGTGGTCTCGGTGCCGGGTTTGGTGATGTGCTGGCGTTCGCCGACCACCCGGCCCTGCTTGACGATATAGAAGTGTTCAACCGGGCCGTCAGTGGGTTTGATGATGCTCTCGCCCTGAGCGTAAAACCGCAGCTGACATTGCTCCACCAGATAAGCGAGGTGGGCGTGTTCCATCTGATTGAAGGGCGGGAAGCGCTGGAGGAATTGCAGGGTGCCCTGAATGTTCTGCAATACCGCGGTTTTCCCTGCCTGGGTGAAGGCGTCCGCTTTACTCATAACCATTACCGCAGTCTTTTTCGAATTGTTGTTGTCGGATCGTTATGGCCATGGTCGACCCCTACGGACAGGGTGCCCATTGGACGTAAGTCTAGGTTTTGCCACCATTGGCGAAGTTTCGGAGATGCCCTACGCAAACAGTCGGAAATTCCCTCGGTTACCCCCTTGGAAAAAAATCCGACGAAGTGCACATTGAAGCTCTGCCCAGCGCTGTCTGACCACTTGCCAAGGGATTGATTTGAATACTTAGAGAACGCCATGTCCGACCACGATATTTTGAGCGACGCCGAGCGAGAAGCGCTCAGCGCAGTGATGCTCGAACCCGACCTGCCGCCGCAGCGTGTGCTGATCGTCGATGACGACAAAGACGCTCGGGAGCTGTTGTCGGAGATTCTCGCGTTGGACGGCATTCGCTGCATGACCGCGGCGAGTGGTGAGACGGCATTGAAGATGCTCGCTGAAAAGCCTTCGATTGGCCTGGTGATTACCGATCTGCGCATGGGCAATGTTGATGGGCTGGACTTGATTCGGCAGGTGCGCGAGTCGGTGCGGGCGGCGATGCCGATCATCATTGTCTCGGGCGATGCCGATGTGAAGGACGCGATTGCGGCGATGCATTTGAGCGTGGTGGATTTTCTGCTCAAGCCGATTGATACGACGCAGTTGCTGGCGCTGGTGAAGCGCGAGTTGGGGATTGAGCCTTAGAAGCCCCTCACCCTAGCCCTCTCCCGGAGGGAGAGGGGACTGACCGAGGCGGATGTTCGAGATACGCCGACGTGAAATTCTTCGGTCGAACTCCGATTCTGAAAACCATGAAGATCGGCTCCCTTTCCCCCTCTACCCCTTGGGGGAGAGGGCTGGGGTGAGGGGGATGGATCTCAAGCCCAGCACAAAAATCCAATCCGCCGTCCAAACAAAAAAGCCCTGATCCAAAGATCGGGGCTTTTTCACTTCTACGCAAATTTACAGGCCGTTAGCCGCCTTGAACTCGCGACGACGACGGTGCAGAACCGGCTCGGTGTAACCGTTCGGCTGCTTGGTGCCTTCGACCACCAGTTCGACCGCCGCCTGGAAGGCGATGTTGCTGTCGAAGTTCGGGGCCAGCGGACGGTACAGCGGGTCGTTGGCGTTTTGACGGTCAACCACTGGCGCCATGCGCTTGAGGCTTTCCATCACTTGCGCTTCGGTGACCACGCCGTGGCGCAGCCAGTTGGCAATGTGCTGGCTGGAGATACGCAGCGTGGCACGGTCTTCCATCAGGCCGACGTCATTGATGTCCGGCACTTTCGAGCAACCCACACCCTGGTCGATCCAGCGCACCACGTAACCGAGAATGCCCTGGGAATTGTTGTCCAGTTCGTTCTTGATCTGCTCTGGCGTCCAGTTCGGGTTGACCGCCAGCGGGATGGTCAGGATGTCGTCGACCGACGCGCGAGCACGTTTGGCCAGTTCGGCCTGACGGGCGAACACGTCAACCTTGTGGTAATGCAGCGCGTGCAGTGCAGCGGCAGTCGGCGATGGAACCCAAGCGGTGTTGGCGCCAGCCAATGGGTGCGCGATTTTCTGCTCAAGCATCGCGGCCATCAGATCCGGCATCGCCCACATGCCTTTACCGATTTGCGCGCGACCTTGCAGGCCGGTGCTCAGACCGATATCGACGTTCCAGTTTTCGTAAGCGCCGATCCACTTCTCAGCCTTCATGTCAGCCTTGCGTACAACCGGGCCGGCTTCCATGGAGGTGTGGATTTCGTCGCCGGTGCGGTCGAGGAAACCGGTGTTGATGAACACCACGCGCTCGCTGGCCGCCTGGATGCAGGCCTTGAGGTTGACCGTGGTGCGGCGCTCCTCGTCCATGATCCCGACTTTCAGGGTGTTGCGCTTCAGGCCCAGCACGTCTTCGATGCGACCGAACAGCTCGTTGGTGAACGCCGCTTCTTCCGGGCCGTGCATCTTCGGTTTAACGATGTAGACCGAACCGGTACGGGTGTTGCGACGCGAGGTGTTGCCGTTGAGGTTGTGCATCGCCGCGAGGCAAGTGACCAGACCGTCGAGGATGCCTTCCGGCACTTCGTTACCGTCTTTGTCGAGGATCGCGTCGATGGTCATCAGGTGACCAACGTTACGCACGAACAACAGCGAACGACCGTGTAGCGTCACTTCACCGCCATTTGGCGCGGCGTAGGTGCGATCCGGGTTCATGGTGCGGGTGAAGGTCTGGCCGCCCTTGGACACGGATTCCGACAGGTCGCCCTTCATCAGGCCGAGCCAGTTGCGGTAGATCACCACTTTGTCGTCAGCATCGACGGCGGCCACGGAGTCTTCGCAGTCCATGATGGTGGTCAGCGCGGCTTCCATCAGGATGTCTTTGACGCCGGCCGGGTCGGTCTGGCCAACCGGGGTAGTAGCGTCGACCTGGATTTCGAAATGCAGACCGTTGTGTTTCAGCAGGATCGCGATTGGTGCGTTGGCGTCGCCCTGGAAACCGATCAGTTGTGCATCGTCGCGCAGGCCACTGTTGCTGCCGCCCTTGAGGGTGACCACCAGTTTGCCGTCGGCGATTTTGTAGCCGGTCGAATCAACGTGGGAGCCAGCCGCCAATGGCGCGGCTTCGTCGAGGAACGCACGGGCGAAGGCGATGACTTTGTCGCCACGCACCTTGTTGTAGCCTTTGCCTTTTTCCGCGCCACCTTCTTCGCTGATCGCGTCGGTGCCGTAGAGGGCGTCATACAGCGAACCCCAGCGGGCGTTCGAAGCATTGAGAGCGAAGCGAGCGTTCATCACCGGCACAACGAGTTGCGGGCCGGCGGTACGGGCGATTTCATCATCGACGTTTTGGGTCGTTGCCTGGAAATCAGCCGCTTCTGGCAGCAGATAACCGATTTCTTGCAGGAAGGCTTTGTAGGCCACGGCGTCGTGCGCCTGACCGTTGCGTTCCTGATGCCAGGCGTCAATACGAGCCTGGAAGTCATCGCGTTTGGCGAGTAGGGCTTTGTTCTTCGGCGCCAGGTCATGAATGACCTTGTCGGCACCTTCCCAGAATTTTTCGGCGGTGAGGCCGGTACCGGGAATGGCTTCGTTGTTCACGAAGTCGAACAGGACTTTGGCGACCTGCAGGCCACCGACTTGAACGTGTTCAGTCATTGCTTGCCTCACTCTGCTCAGCTATTTCGCTTTTCAGCTCTTCAATTTTGACAATGAAGCCTCTGGGCCATTTAAACCACAAACCTGCCGACCAGTACATGCCATTGCTGGCGGCTGGGCTGGGACCAATCAACGGCTTGGGGCCTTGCTGACGGGGCTTTCAGGGTTGCGAACAGGCTTCGGGCAGACATCGGTTCAGCGTTATGTAGTGCGCGCTGCGGCATACTACATGATGAGTTGCGCTTGTGAAAATCAGACTAATTACGTCGTTCTGCGACCTCATGTCGCATTGCGGTCACATCGCGGAACGGGATGTTCTCAAAAAACCATTGGATTGTTCCAGCTAAATATCAAAAGTTGTACACATAAATACTATTTGGCTGCTATGGCATCTGTCACATAGGGCTTGGTGGTGGGGGCAATTGTGGCGAGGGGATTTATCCCCGTTGGGTGGCGAAGCCGCCCCCTGCGTTCTGGCAGGTAAACCGAGTTGGCAGGATTTACGACTGCTGCGCAGCCGGACGGGGATAAATCCCCTCGCCACAGCTTCATGCCCAAACCCAAACCCAAACCCAGTTTTCCAGCAAGGCAGGTCGGGTCAGGCTGAATCAACGCCCTTGCCTATACTTCCCCTTCTATAACAACAGTCATGACAAGAGGGCGGCGCCATGGATCATCTCGTACTCACCGTTTTCGCCCCGGACAAGCCCGGGCAGGTCGAGCGCATTGCCCAATGCATTGCCGAGCACGGCGGTAACTGGCTGGAAAGTCGCATGTCGCGGATGGCCGGGCAGTTTGCCGGGATTTTGCGGGTGGGCGTGCCGGCAGAGGCTTACGACGAATTGGTCGATGCCCTACAAGCATTGTCGACTCACGGCATTCGCGTGTTGATCGCTGAAAGCGGTATCGAACAATCCTGCACCTGGAAACCGATCGCCATGGAACTGGTGGGCAACGACCGTCCGGGGATTGTGCGCGACATCACCCGTTTGCTCAGCGAGCAGGGCGTGAACCTCGAACGGCTGGTGACCGAAGTACGTCCGGCGCCGATGAGCAGCGAGCCACTGTTCCACGCCGAAGCGATTCTCGCCGTGCCGTTAACCTTGTCACTCGACGTGTTGCAGTCACGCCTGGAAACCCTGGCCGATGACTTGATGGTTGAACTGGTGTTACGCACAGACCTTTAAGCGCCAATCAGGTTATCCAGTTTTAACGTGCACCTGCCTGTGGATAACCTGTAGAGACTGCGCGCAACGCCACGCCCGCCGTGGCTTTGCTGGAGTTGATCAAAAAACCGCCAGCATTCAGTGACTTGCACACAAACTGCGGGGATCACGCTGTGGATAACCTTGGGAAGGAACGTTGCAGGCCACGAGAACCGTGGCCTGCGGAGGTTTGTGTGTTTTTTGATCAGCTGCGCCGGCGCAAACTTATCCACGCATCGACGCTGTACACTGCCAGACCGGCCCAAATAAACATGAACGCCACCAGCGTGCTGGACGACAAGTGCTCGCCAAACAGCAGCACCGCTTGCAGCAGAACCAGCGTCGGCGCGAGGTATTGCAGGAAGCCCAGCGTGGTGTAGGGCAAATGCCGCGCGGCTGCGTTGAAACACACCAGCGGCACCAGCGTCACCGGGCCGGCGGCGACCAGCCACCAGGCTTGCGAGGTTGTCCAGAACTCAGGTTGCGCGCTGGTTGCGGTCTGGTTGAACAACAGCCAGGCGATGGCAATCGGCACCAGCATCCAGGTTTCCACCACCAGACCCGGCAACGCCTTGACTGGCGCCTGTTTGCGGATCAGCCCATAAAAACCGAAGGTCAGCGCCAGCACCAGCGACACCCACGGCAGACTGCCGACCTGCCAGACCTGCTGCGCCACACCCACCGCGGCCAGCCCAACCGCAATCCACTGCATCCGCCGCAGACGCTCGCCGAGAATCATCATCCCCAGCAACACGTTGACCAGCGGGTTGATGTAGTAGCCGAGGCTCGCTTCCAGCATGCGTCCGTTGTTCACCGACCACACATACGTCAGCCAGTTGGCCGCGATCAGCGTGCCGCTCAAGGCCAGAATCGCCAGACGCTTGGGGTTGTCGAGCAACTCGCGCAGCCAGCCCGGGTGTTTCCACACCATCAGCAGCAACGCGCCGAACAGTGCCGACCACAGCACCCGATGGATGATGATCTCGACTGCCGGTACTTCGGCGATGGCTTTGAAATAGATCGGGAACAGGCCCCAGATGATGTAGGCCGTGAGGCCCAGAATATACCCGCGACGCGGGTTGGCAGCTTGCATGCAGAATCCTTGCTTAGGCAGCTAACAAAGGAGGGGATTGTAAGGAGGTTTGCCAGCGAATGCCGTAGCTGATTGGTCAGGAATGTGTGAACGAAGGATTGAGCCTCCACCGGGGAGGCTGAATAAAAGCGATCAGATATTATCCGGCGTCCGCGCTTTCTCCCGCGCATGCTCGCGGCTGATCAAGCCTTTGCTCACCAAATCTTTCAGGCACATGTCGAGGGTCTGCATGCCCAGCGAGCCACCGGTCTGAATCGCCGAATACATCTGCGCGACTTTGTCTTCGCGGATCAAATTACGGATTGCCGATGTACCAAGCATGATCTCGTGCGCCGCGACCCGACCGCCGCCGATCTTCTTGATCAGCGTCTGTGAGACCACCGCCAGCAAGGACTCCGAGAGCATTGAGCGCACCATCGATTTCTCGTCACCGGGGAACACGTCCACCACCCGGTCGATGGTTTTCGCTGCCGACGTGGTGTGCAGGGTGCCGAACACCAGATGCCCGGTTTCAGCAGCGGTCAGCGCCAGGCGAATGGTTTCCAGGTCGCGCATCTCACCGACGAGAATCACGTCCGGGTCCTCCCTTAACGCTGAGCGTAATGCCGTGGCGAAACTGCGCGTATCGCGGTGGACTTCGCGCTGATTGATTAAACATTTGCGCGATTCGTGAACGAATTCGATCGGGTCTTCGATGGTCAGGATGTGGTGATGGCGACGGTTGTTGAGGTAATCGATCATCGCCGCCAGCGTGGTCGACTTGCCCGAGCCGGTCGGCCCGGTGACCAGTACCAGCCCGCGCGGCGCGTCGGTGATCTTGCGGAAAACATCGCCCATGGCGAGGTCGTCCATGCTCAGCACTTTTGACGGAATGGTACGGAATACGGCGCCGGCGCCACGGTTCTGGTTGAAGGCATTGACCCGAAAGCGCGCCACGCCGGGGACTTCGAAGGAAAAGTCGGTTTCCAGATGTTTCTCGAAGTCGACCCGCTGGGTGTCGTTCATGATGTCGTAGATCAGTTCGTGCACTTGCTTGTGATCCAGCGGCGGCAGATTGATCCGCCGCACATCGCCGTCGACGCGGATCATCGGCGGCAGACCGGCCGACAGGTGCAGGTCGGACGCGCCTTGTTTGGCGCTGAAGGCCAGCAGTTCAGTGATATCCATAGCGTTCCTCAATTCCAGTAGAATGCCGCGAACCTTCAGACCGCTGGCGCCTCTTGATGTCCACGATAGCAGACAACATTTCCCACGTTGGTTCGCGCATCCAGACCGCGACCCAAGCCGCACACCGTCCTGAAAACAGCGTCCAGTTGCTCGCCGTGAGCAAGACCAAACCGGCCCAGGCCCTGCGCGAAGCGTATGCCGCCGGCCTGCGCGACTTTGGTGAGAACTACCTGCAGGAAGCCTTGAGCAAACAGCTCGAACTGGCTGACCTGCCCTTGATCTGGCACTTCATCGGCCCCATTCAATCGAACAAGACTCGCGCGATTGCCGAGCATTTCGACTGGGTGCACTCCGTGGATCGCCTGAAAATCGCTCAACGTCTGTCCGAACAGCGCCCGGCCGAACTGCCGCCGCTGAACATCTGCATTCAGGTCAACGTCAGCGGTGAGGCGAGTAAATCCGGCTGCACGCCTGACGATCTGCCGGCATTGGCCGCGGCCATCAGCGCTTTGCCGCGCATGAAACTGCGCGGCTTGATGGCGATTCCCGAGCCGACCGACGACCGCGCCGAGCAAGACGCGGCCTTCGCCGCCGTGCAGAAATTGCAGGCGAGCCTCGATTTGCCGCTCGACACACTTTCCATGGGCATGAGCCACGACCTTGAGTCGGCCATCGCCCAAGGCGCCACTTGGGTGCGTATCGGTACGGCCCTGTTTGGCGCCCGCGACTATTCCCAATCTTGAACGTTTGCAGATAAGGACCACACATGAGCAACACACGTATTGCGTTTATCGGTGCGGGCAACATGGCGGCCAGTTTGATCGGCGGCCTGCGCGCCAAAGGTCTGGACGCTGCACACATCCGTGCCAGCGATCCGGGCGAAGAAACCCGCGCCAAGGTTAGCGCTGAGCACGGCATCGAAACGTTTGCCGACAACGCTCAAGCCATCGACGGCGTCGACGTGATCGTGCTGGCGGTCAAGCCGCAAGCCATGAAAACCGTGTGCGAAGCGATTCGCCCGAGCCTGAAACCGAATCAACTGGTGGTGTCGATTGCCGCCGGCATCACCTGCGCCAGCATGACCGCTTGGTTGGGCGAGCAGCCGATCGTGCGCTGCATGCCGAACACCCCGGCGCTGCTGCGTCAGGGCGTCAGCGGTTTGTATGCGACCAGCGAAGTGACTGCCGAGCAGCGTCAGCAGGCTGAAGAGCTGCTGTCCGCCGTCGGCATCGCGCTGTGGCTGAACGAAGAACAGCAACTGGATGCGGTGACGGCAGTGTCCGGTTCCGGCCCGGCGTACTTCTTCCTGCTGATCGAAGCGATGACCGCTGCCGGCGTCAAACTCGGTCTTCCGAAGCAAGTTGCTGAACAACTGACGCTGCAAACCGCATTGGGCGCCGCGCACATGGCCGTCGCAAGCGATGTCGACGCTGCCGAACTGCGTCGCCGGGTGACCTCGCCAAATGGCACCACTGAAGCCGCGATCAAATCATTCCAGGCCAATGGCTTCGAAGCCCTGGTCGAAACCGCACTCGGCGCCGCCGCGCACCGCTCGGCCGAAATGGCCGAACAACTGGGCAAATAAGGAGCCTTACATGATTGGATTGAACACTGCAGCGGTTTACGTGCTGCAAACCCTCGGCAGTCTGTACCTGCTGATCGTGCTGCTGCGTTTCGTGCTGCAACTGGTGCGGGCGAATTTCTACAACCCGCTGTGCCAGTTCATCGTCAAAGCGACCCAGCCTCTGCTCAAGCCGCTGCGCCGGATCATTCCGAGCGTGTTCGGTCTGGACATGTCCTCGCTGGTATTGGCAATTCTGGTGCAACTGGCGCTGATGGCGCTGACCCTGCTGCTGACGTACGGCACCACCGGTAACCCGCTGCAACTGTTTATCTGGTCGATCATCGGCGTGACCGCGCTGTTCCTGAAGATTTTCTTCTTCGCCCTGATCATCAGCGTGATTCTGTCGTGGGTCGCGCCGGGCAGCCACAATCCGGGTGCTGAGCTGGTTAATCAGATCTGCGAACCGGCATTGGCGCCGTTCCGCAAAATCCTGCCAAACCTTGGCGGTCTGGATCTGTCGCCGATCTTCGCCTTCCTCGCGCTGAAGCTGATCGACATGCTGGTGATCAACAATCTGGCGGCGATGACGATGATGCCGGAAATCCTCCGTCTGCTGATGTGAGCTGGTTTCGATGGGACGGTGACGACTTGATCCTCGAGTGTCACCTGCAACCGGCAGCCCGTAGCGATGATTTCGCCGGGCTGCACGGTGATCGTTTGAAGATTCGCCTGACCGCGCCGCCGGTCGAGGGCAAGGCCAATGCTTATCTGATGGGCTTTCTGGCCAAGGCGTTTGGGGTTTCGAAGAGTCAGGTGAGTTTGCTCAGTGGTGAGCTAAACCGGCAGAAGCGAGTGAAGATTTGCTCGCCGAAGAAGTTGCCGGATTTGCCTGACCTGGTGCGCTGATCGTTCCCACGCTCCGCGTGGGAATGCATCCCGGGACGCTCCGCGTCCCCCGCCGAAGCGGACGCGGAGCGTCCAATGAGGCATTCCCACGCAGAGCGTGGGAACGAGCGCAGGTAGTTGCTTGCCGCTAACCCCCCCGGTCTTTAGACTTACGCCTCATTTCAACGAGAGCAGGGTCGATGCCAACTGCCTTTCCCCCCGATTCTGTTGGTCTGGTGACGCCGCAAACCGCGCACTTCAGCGAACCGCTGGCCTTGGCCTGTGGCCGGTCGCTGGCCGCCTATGACCTGATCTACGAAACCTACGGCACGCTGAACGCGCAAGCGAGCAACGCCGTGCTGATTTGCCACGCCTTGTCCGGCCACCACCACGCCGCGGGCTATCACAGCGTCGACGACCGTAAACCCGGTTGGTGGGACAGCTGCATCGGCCCCGGCAAACCGATCGACACCAATAAATTCTTCGTGGTCAGCCTGAACAACCTCGGCGGCTGCAACGGCTCCACCGGCCCGAGCAGCATCAACCCGGAGACCGGCAAACCGTTCGGTGCCGACTTCCCGGTGCTCACCGTGGAAGATTGGGTGCACAGCCAGGCGCGTCTCGCTGACCTGCTCGGCATCGGCCAGTGGGCGGCTGTGATCGGCGGCAGCCTCGGCGGCATGCAGGCGCTGCAATGGACGATCACCTATCCAGATCGCGTGCGTCATTGCCTGGCCATCGCCTCGGCACCCAAACTGTCGGCGCAGAACATCGCCTTCAACGAAGTCGCGCGTCAGGCGATCCTCACGGATCCGGAATTCCACGGCGGCTCGTTCCAGGAAGCGGGCGTGATCCCCAAGCGCGGCTTGATGCTGGCGCGTATGGTCGGGCACATCACGTACCTGTCCGACGATTCGATGGGCGAGAAATTCGGCCGTGGCCTGAAGAGCGAGAAGCTTAACTACGACTTCCACAGTGTCGAGTTTCAGGTCGAAAGCTACCTGCGTTATCAAGGCGAAGAGTTCTCCGGACGCTTCGACGCCAACACCTATCTGTTGATGACCAAGGCGCTGGATTACTTCGATCCGGCGGCGAACTTCGACGATGATCTGGCGAAAACCTTCGAAAACGCCACGGCCAAGTTCTGCGTGATGTCGTTCACCACCGACTGGCGTTTTTCCCCGGCGCGTTCGCGTGAACTGGTGGATGCGCTGATGGCGGCGCGCAAGGACGTCAGCTATCTGGAAATCGATGCGCCGCAGGGCCACGACGCCTTCCTGATTCCGATCCCGCGCTACTTGCAGGCGTTCGGCAATTACATGAACCGCATCACGTTGTGAGAAAGCCATGAGAGCTGATCTGGAAATCATCCAGGAATGGATCCCCGCCGGCAGCCGCGTCCTCGACCTCGGTTGCGGTGACGGCGAACTGCTGACCTGGCTGCGCGACAACAAGAACGTCACCGGTTATGGCCTGGAAAACGACGCCGACAACATCGCCCAGTGCGTGGCCAAAGGCGTCAACGTCATCGAGCAGGATCTGGACAAGGGCCTGGGCAACTTCGCCAGCAACAGTTTCGACATCGTTGTCATGACCCAGGCCCTGCAAGCCGTGCACTACCCGGACAAGATCCTCGACGAAATGCTGCGGGTCGGTCGTCAGTGCATCATCACCTTCCCGAACTTCGGCCACTGGCGCTGCCGCTGGTATCTGGCGAGCAAGGGGCGCATGCCGGTTTCGGAATTTCTGCCGTACACCTGGTACAACACGCCGAACATCCACTTCTGCACCTTCGAAGACTTTGAGGCACTTTGCCGCGAACGTGACGCGAAGGTCATTGATCGGCTTGCCGTGGATCAACAGCACCGTCACGGGTGGGCCAGTAAGCTATGGCCTAATCTATTAGGTGAGATTGGTATTTACCGCGTCAGCAGCCCGGTGCTTGCCGACCACAAGGTCGCGGTCTGAGCCACGCCATTTCGAGGAGCACGATCATGGGTCGTTTAGCGTTGTTGTTATTGACTGCCTGCCTGAGCGCCAGCGCTCTGGCGGCCGACGTCATCAAGGGTGAGCGTCAGGAAACCTTTGGCGACGTGACGGTGCACTACAACACTTTCAACTCGACGTACCTGCAACCGGACATCGCCAAAGCGGCGGAGCTGATCCGCAGCAAGAATCAAGGCGTGATCAATGTCTCGGTGATCAAGGACGGCAAACCGCTGATCGCCAGCGTCACCGGCACAGTCAAAGACCTGACCAGCAAGAGCGTGCCGCTGAATTTCCGTCAGGTCACCGAACAGGGCGCGGTGTACTACATCGCCCAATACCCGGTGGAACAACAGGAAACCCGCACCTTTGAAATCAAGGTGCAGAACGGCGACAAGATCAACACCATCAATTTCAACCAAGAACTTTTTCCCGGCGAATAATGAACATCAAGCAGCTCGTACTGGCCAGCCATAACGCCGGCAAACTCAAAGAACTTCAGGCCATGCTCGGCGAATCGGTGCAACTGCGCTCGATTGGCGAGTGGAGCAAGGTCGAGCCGGAAGAAACCGGTCTGTCGTTCGTCGAGAACGCGATCCTCAAGGCACGCAACGCCGCACGCATTTCCGGGCTACCGGCGCTGGCCGACGATTCCGGTCTGGCGGTGGATTTCCTTGGCGGTGCGCCGGACATCTATTCGGCGCGTTATGCCGACGGCAAGGGCGATGCGGCGAACAACGCCAAACTGCTCGACGCCCTGAAAGATGTACCGGAAGCCGAGCGCGGTGCGCAGTTCGTGTGCGTGCTGGCGCTGGTGCGTCATGCCGATGATCCGTTGCCGATCCTCTGCGAAGGCCTGTGGCACGGGCGCATTCTTACCGCTGCCAGTGGCGAGCACGGTTTCGGTTATGACCCACTGTTCTGGGTGCCGGAGCGTGATGTGTCCAGCGCCGAACTGAGCCCGGCCGACAAGAACCAGATCAGCCACCGCGCCCGTGCAATGGATCTGTTGCGCCAGCGTCTGGGCTTGAAATGACCCGTGACTCTTCTGCGTCGTCGCTGATTGTCGGCGGCGCCGCTTCTTCGCCTCGGGCGCCGCTGCCAACGCTGCCGCCCCTGTCGCTGTACATCCACATCCCGTGGTGTGTGCGCAAATGCCCGTATTGCGACTTCAACTCGCACACCGCCAGCCCGGTGTTACCGGAGCAGGAATACGTCGACGCCTTGCTGGCCGATCTCGATCAGGATCTGCATGCGGTTTATGGCCGAGAGCTGACGTCGATTTTCTTCGGTGGCGGTACGCCGAGCCTGTTCAGCGCTGAAGCGCTTGGGCGTTTGCTCGAAGGCGTCGAGCAGCGCATCCCGTTTGCCGACGACATCGAAATCACCCTGGAAGCCAATCCGGGCACGTTCGAGCAAGAGAAGTTTGTCGCCTACCGCAAGCTGGGGATCAATCGTCTGTCTATCGGTATCCAGAGCTTTCAGCAGGAAAAGCTCAAAGCCCTCGGACGGATTCACAACGGTGACGAAGCGGTGCGCGCGGCCGGTATGGCGCGGCAGGCCGGATTCGATAACTTCAACCTCGATTTGATGCACGGCTTGCCCGATCAGTCGCTAGACGATGCCTTGAGCGATCTGCGCCAGGCCATCGCGCTGAATCCGACGCATATCTCCTGGTATCAACTGACGCTGGAGCCGAACACCGTGTTCTGGAATCAGCCGCCGGTGCTGCCGGAAGATGACACGCTGTGGGACATTCAAGAGGCCGGGCAGGCGCTGCTGGCCGAGCACGGTTACGCGCAGTACGAAGTGTCGGCTTATGCACAGGCCGGGCGACCGGCGCGGCATAACCTCAATTACTGGAGTTTTGGCGACTTCATCGGCATCGGTGCGGGCGCGCATGGCAAGTTGAGTCATCCGGACGGGCGCATCGTGCGGACGTGGAAGACACGGTTGCCGAAGGACTATCTGAACCCGGTGAAAAACTTTCAGGCTGGCGAGAAATCGCTGAGCAATGATGAGCTGCCGTTCGACTTTTTGATGAACGCGTTGCGCCTGACTGATGGCGTGGAATCGCGGCTCTATCCGCAGCGCACCGGGCTGTCGCTCGATAGTCTCGCCGAGGCCCGGGCAGATGCAGAACAAAGCGGTCTGTTGCAGGTCGAACCGTCACGTCTGGCGGCCACCGAGCGCGGACAATTGTTCCTCAACGATTTGCTGCAGAAATTTCTGAGCTGAGCCCAACGCCCAACGGCAGCCCTAAGGAAAAACCATGGATTTGATACTCGACCTGCTCGCCACCGTCTCCCGCTGGAGCCGCAGCAACCTCTCGGAAATCGCCCTGGCGCTGGTGGGTTGCCTACTGGTGTTGTTCGGCGCCGATTTCAAAGGCTGGGTCGAGCAACGTCTGGGCAGCATCGCCGGCGCTTTGCGCGTACCGCTGATGGCGCTGCTGTGCGTGATCGGCAGCGGCGCGGCGCTGATCTACGCGACACCGTGGGTGATCAAAGGCTTGAGCCAGTTCAACAACTACAGCCTGGCGCCAGTGCTGTTGGTAGTCCTCGTCCTCATCGGCGTAGTCGCCGACCGCCGCTGATCTTTCGGCCGCTTTTGATCGTTCCCATGCTCCGCGTGGGAATGCCTCAATGGACGCTCTGCGTCTGCTGTGGGACGCAGAGCGTCCCGGGCAGCATTCCCACGCAGAGCGTGGGAACGATCATCGCGTGATGCTTAGGACAGTTTTTCGAACTTCAGATCCCACACGCCGTGGCCAAGACGTTCGCCGCGGCGTTCGAACTTGGTGATCGGGCGTTCGGCCGGGCGCGGTACGCACTTGCCGTCTTCGGCGAGGTTGCGGTAGCCCGGGGCGACGTTCATCACTTCCAGCATGTATTCAGCGTACGGTTCCCAGTCGGTGGCCATGTGCAGAATGCCGCCGACTTTCAACTTGCTGCGCACCAGTTCAGCGAACGACGCCTGAACGATCCGACGCTTGTGGTGACGGCTCTTGTGCCACGGATCCGGGAAGAACAGCATCAGGCGATCGAGGCTGTTGTCGGCGATGCAGCGGTTGAGCACTTCGATCGCGTCGCAATCGTAGACCCGCAGGTTGGTCAGGCCCTGCGTCAGCACGCCATTGAGCAGCGCGCCAACACCCGGACGGTGAACTTCAACGCCGATGAAATCCTGATCCGGTGCCGCTGCAGCCATTTCCAGCAGCGAGTGGCCCATGCCGAAACCGATCTCCAGCGAGCGCGGTGCCGAACGGCCGAACACTTGATCGTAATCCACCGGCGCGTCAGCCAGCGGCAGCACGAACAGCGGGGTGCCTTGATCCAGACCTTTTTGCTGGCCTTCGGTCATGCGCCCGGCACGCATCACGAAACTCTTGATGCGGCGGTGTTGGCGCTCGTCGCCTTCTTCCGGCTGGATAGGCGTGTCGTTCGATTCAGTCATCAATGGCTCTTACTTGATCAGACCATCCAGCGGCGAAGAGGCGCTGGCATAGAGTTTTTTCGGCATACGGCCAGCGAGGTAGGCCAGACGGCCTGCAACGATGGCGTGTTTCATGGCTTCAGCCATCATCACCGGTTGCTGGGCATGGGCGATGGCCGAGTTCATCAGCACCGCATCGCAACCCAGTTCCATGGCGATGGTTGCGTCGGACGCAGTGCCGACACCGGCATCGACCAACACAGGGATCTTGGCTTCTTCGAGGATGATCTGCAGGTTGTACGGGTTGCAGATCCCCAGACCGGAACCGATCAGACCGGCCAGCGGCATCACCGCGATGCAGCCGATTTCTGCCAGTTGACGGGCGATGATCGGGTCATCGCTGGTGTAAACCATCACGTCGAAACCTTCTTTGACCAGCGTTTCGGCAGCCTTGAGGGTCTCGATGACGTTAGGGAACAGGGTCTTCTGGTCAGCCAGGACTTCCAGCTTCACCAGGTTGTGACCGTCGAGCAGCTCACGGGCCAGGCGGCAGGTGCGCACGGCTTCGATGGCGTCGTAGCAACCGGCGGTGTTCGGCAGGAAGGTGTAGCGCTCCGGCGACAACACGTCGAGCAGGTTCGGCTCGCCTTCGATCTGACCGAGGTTGGTGCGGCGCACGGCGAAGGTGACGATCTCGGCACCCGAGGCTTCGATGGCCTGACGGGTTTCTTCCATGTCACGGTACTTGCCGGTACCAACCAGCAAACGCGACTGGTAAGTACGACCGGCCAGCACAAAAGGCTTGTCGCTACGAACGATGCTCATGGGGAATCCTCTTTAGGAGTGAGGGTCTTGCAGAATTCTGCGCCCTTGCGGGCCTGGCAATCAGCCGCCGCCGATGGCGTGCACCACTTCAACGTTGTCGCCGTCGTTGAGCGTGGTGTCGGCATGCAGGCTGCGCGGGACGATATCCAGATTGAGTTCAACTGCCACCCGGCGTCCGGTCAGTTCCAGACGGGTGATCAGGGCCGCAACGGTTTCACCGTCGGGCAGTTCAAGGGATTCGCCGTTCAACTGAATGCGCATGCGCAATGCCGCCATCATTTTTAGGGGCTGGCATTCTAGCCCGATCATGACCTAAAGGTCAGCACCAAGCGTCAAGCGGTCAGTTGCAAGCGCCACGCGGCGAGGCCCAGGCACAGCCAGCCGATCAGGAAGGCCAGGCCGCCGAACGGGGTGATGATGCCGAGCTTGCTGATGCCGGTGGTGGTCAGCACGTACAGGCTGCCGGAGAACAGCAGAATGCCGACAGTGAAGGACACGCCGGCCCAGGCGACCAGTCGGCCCTGAATCTGCGTGGCCAGTAGCGCAACGCCGAACAACGCCAGGGTGTGCACCAATTGATAGGTGACGCCGGTGTGGAAAATCGCCAGATATTCCGGCGTCAGGCGGTTTTTCAGGCCGTGGGCGGCGAATGCGCCCAGCGCGACACCGGTGAAACCAAAGAAAGCGGCCAGCAGCAGAAAGCCACGCAACATGAAGAACTCCAGTCAGACTCGATCGGCAGGGTCTGTATAATGGCCCGCTCCACGGGTTCGGCCAAGCCATCTCTATGCTGCGTACAATTTTCCGTCGTCTTACGAAGGCCCTGCTCTGGTTCGCGGGTGGCAGCATCGTGCTGGTGCTGATCTTTCGTTTCGTACCGCCGCCGGGCACGGCGCTGATGGTCGAGCGCAAGGTCGAGTCGTGGGTCGACGGCGAGCCGATTGATCTGCAACGCACGTGGAAGCCGTGGGACGAGATCTCCGACGATCTCAAAGTCGCGGTCATGGCCGGCGAGGATCAGAAATTCCCCGAGCACTGGGGTTTTGATTTCAGCGCAATTCAGGCCGCACTGGCGCACAACGAACTCGGCGGTTCGATTCGCGGCGCCAGCACCTTGAGCCAGCAAGTGTCGAAAAACCTGTTTCTGTGGGCAGGGCGCAGTTATCTGCGCAAAGGCCTCGAAGCCTGGTTCACCGCGCTGATCGAGGTGTTCTGGCCCAAGCAGCGGATTCTTGAGGTGTACCTGAACAGCGTCGAGTGGGATGACGGTGTGTTCGGCGCTGAAGCCGCCGCCCGTCATCATTTCGGCGTGAGCGCCAAGTCGCTATCGCGCCAGCAGGCGAGTTATCTGGCGGCGGTGCTGCCGAATCCGCGCGTGTGGAGCGCCAGCCATCCGACCGCTTACGTGTCGCGCCGCGCCGGCTGGATTCGCCAGCAGATGAGCCAGTTGGGTGGCGACAGCTATCTGCTGGGTCTCAACGATTCGCGCCGGGCACCGTGGGCGCGCTGATCCTTTCCTGTGTCAGAACAACTTCAGCGGCTCTTCATTGAGGGCCGACAGTTGTTCGCGCAACGCCAACACCTGATCGCCCCAATAACGCTCGGTGCCGAACCACGGGAAACTGTGCGGGAACGCCGGGTCATCCCAGCGCCGCGCGAGCCAGGCGCTGTAGTGCATCAGGCGCAAGGCGCGCAGCGGTTCGATCAGCGCCAGTTCGCGCGGGTCGAAATCGTGAAATTCGTTGTAGCCATCCATCAATTCCGATAACTGCCCGAGGCATTCCTGACGGTCGCCGGCGAGCATCATCCAGATGTCCTGCACCGCCGGGCCCATGCGGCAGTCGTCGAGGTCGACGATGTGGAACATCTCGTCGCGGCACATCATGTTGCCGGGGTGGCAATCGCCGTGCATGCGGATGTTCTGGTGCGGCGTCGCGGCGTAGACATCCTCGACACGCTTGAGCAGATCGCGAGCCACCGACTCATAAGCCGGCAGCAAACTTTTCGGAATGAAATTGCCTTCGAGCAAAGTGTTCAGCGAGGCGTGGCCGAAGTTCTGTACGCCCAGCGCTTCACGGTGTTCGAACGGCTTGGTCGCGCCGACCGCGTGAATCCGCCCGAGCAACTGGCCGAGGCGATATAGCTGATCAAGATTGCCCGGCTCCGGCGCCCGGCCGCCACGACGCGGAAACAGGGTGAAGCGGAAACCGGCGTGTTCGTGCAGGGTTTCGCCGTTGTGGATCATGGGTGCAACCACCGGGATGTCGACGTCGGCCAGCTCGAAGGTGAATTTGTGTTCTTCGAGGATGGCTTCGTTGGTCCAGCGTTGCGGGCGGTAGAACTTGGCGATCAGCGGTTCGGAGTCTTCGATGCCGACCTGATAGACGCGGTTCTCGTAGCTGTTGAGCGCCAGAATGCGCGCATCACTGAGGAAGCCGATGCTTTCAACGGCATCGAGCACGAGATCGGGTGTGAGGGTTTCAAACGGGTGGGCCATGCTGACTCCTGCGCGCAGCAGGCTGCCGCGTCCGGCCCAGCATGGTAGCGCAGATGGCAGGCCCTTAGGGGGTTGGTGTCTGGAAGGGCCTCTTCGCGAGCAAGCCCGCTCCCACATGGATCGTCTGTGTGCATGAGACAGTTGGCACACTGCAGACCCTGTGGGAGCGGGCTTGCTCGCGAAAGCGGTTTATCAGGCGCCGACGATCCCGTCATCCTCACGGGTAATCGCCATCACCGACGACCGCGGTTTGCCATTCGGCAAATGCTCAGGGAACGTCGACCCACCGTTCTCCCCCGGATGCTGAATCCCGACAAATAGCGTCTTCTGATCCGGCGAGAAGCTGATCCCCGTCACCTCACAACCAATCGGCCCGACCATAAACCGGCGAATCTCACCGGTCACAGGATCGGCGCACAACATCTGGTTATTGCCCATCCCGGCAAAATCCCCGGCGTTGCTCGAATCGCCGTCAGTCAGAATCCACAAGCGCCCGGCATCGTCAAAACCCAAACCATCGGGGCTGTTGAACATGTTCTGTGGGGTGATGTTCGACGAACCGCCCTTCGGAGTCCCGGCGTGCACACCCGGATTGCCGGCGACCACAAACAGATCCCAGGCGAAGGTGTTCGAGCCGTGATCATCACGGTCGGTGCGCCAGCGCAGAATCTGCCCGTAGACATTCTTCTCACGCGGGTTCGGCCCGCCCACCGGTTGCCCGTCTTCGCCACGTTTGGCGTTGTTGGTCAGGGTGCAATAAACCTGGCCGTCCTTGGGGCTAACGACGATCCACTCCGGGCGATCCATGCGCGTGGCACCGACGACACTGGCGGCGAGGCGCGCGTGAATCAGCACTTCGGCCTGATCGGCAAAACCGCTGCTGGCGTCGATGCCGTTTTTGCCGTGGCTCAGTTCGATCCACTGGCCCTGGCCTTTCGGGTGGTCGGGGTTACTGTCGCCGGCGTCGAACTTGGCTACGTACAAAGTGCCGTGATCGAGAATGTCGCGATTGGCCTTGGCGTTGCGGTGGTTGATCTTGTCGCGGCTGACGAATTTGTAGATGAACTCGCCGCGCTCGTCGTCGCCCATGTACACCACGGCGTGGCCGTCAGCGGTTTCCGCCAGTGCGGCGTTTTCATGTTTGAAGCGGCCCAGCGCGGTGCGTTTGACCGGCGTCGATTGCGGATCGAACGGATCGATCTCGACCACCCAGCCGTGACGGTTGAGCTCGTTGGGATTCTTCGCCATGTCGAAGCGCGGATCGTGCGGGTGCCAGTTGATCTCTTTGCTGGTGGCGACCACGCCGTAGCGTTTTTGCGCGGCGTCGAATTTCAGCTCGGCGTTGCTGCTGCCGAAACAGTCGGTGAAGTTCTCTTCGCAGGTCAGGTAAGTGCCCCACGGCGTTTTGCCGTTAGCGCAATTCTGAAAGGTGCCGAGGACTTTTTTGCCGCTCGGGTCGGCGCTGGTTTTCAGCAACGCGTGACCAGCCGCCGGGCCGCCAATGCGCAACGGCGAGTTGCCGTGAATGCGGCGGTTGTAGCGCGAGCCCTGAACAAACTGCCAGTGACCATTCTTGCGCTGCACTTCAATCACCGACACGCCTTCACAGGCCAGCGCCTTGCGCACTTCTTCGGCCGATTGCGGCATGCCGCCGTGCGGGTAGAGGTAGCGATAGTTGGTGTATTCGTTGTTGATCGCCATCAACGCGCGGTTTTTGTCGTCGGGGAAGGCGAACAGGCTCATGCCGTCGTTGTTGTCGCCGAACTGCACTTCCTGTGCGGCGGCGCTGCCGTTGCCACTCGGGTCAAAGGCCGGGCCATTCTTGCTCAGCGGCTGGCCCCAACTGATCAGCACCGAAGATTTGTAGCCTTTGGGCAGGCTGATGACGTCGCTGGTCGCGGCGGGAATGCTGTCGAAACCGAGCAGGCGACTGTTGCCGGCGCTGACGCTGGCGGCCAGCACGCTGCGGCTCAGCAGGTTACCGCCAAGGAACATCGCCGCGCCGCACAACGCGCCGGCGCTGATGAAGCCGCGACGGCTGAGGCCGACCATTTTTTCCAGGTCAGTGGATTGGTTTTCTTCTAATAGGCTCACGTCAGGCTCCCTGCTTGGTTTGGCAGCCACCTTAATCAGGGTCTATGACGTTTTTGTTGCAGGCTCGATTTAGAGCGGCGTACCGATCAACACATTCGACGGCGAGAACTGCACCTGCACCGGTTGTTCGACGGTCAGCCCACGAGTGCGCAGATCCATCGGCTCAGCCAGTGCGCAGAGTGTGTGGCCGTTGGGCAGGGAGATTCGCACTTCACTCGGGCCGTCTTCGGCGTCAAGGATCGCTTCGATGGTGCCGGTGAGGAGATTGTGTCCCGGCGTTGCAGATTGTTCAGCAGTGAGCAATTCCAGCCAGCCAGCCTTGATCAGGGCGACCACTTCGGTGCCGTTTTGCAGTTCAAGGTGCACGGTGCTGTCGTGGGTGATCTGTGCGTCGAGGCACAAGCCTTCGGCCAGCTCCAGACGGATCAGGTCATTGCGGCCCTGCGCTTCGATGGCGATGACTTTGCCGTGCAACTGATTGCGCGCGCTGGTTCGCAGCATCAATCGGCCGAGCAGATCGAGATCGCTGGCGTCTTCCGCCGCTTCCAGCACCTGCGCCTGCAAGGCTTGCAGCTTTTGATACAGGCGCAGCACGCGTTCGCCTTCGCTGGACAGCTTGGCGCCACCGCCGCCCTTGCCACCGACGGCACGTTCGACCAACGGTTTCTGCGCCAGATTGTTCAGCTCATCAATGGCGTCCCACGCGGCTTTGTAGCTCAGACCGGCGCTTTTTGCGGCGCGGGTGATCGAGCCTTGTTCGGCGATGTGTTGCAGCAGGGCGATACGCTGCGGACGACGGACGATGTGCTGGGAGAGCAGGGAAGGCATGGACATGAAGGGGTGCTTTTTAGCCGTGGCGGTGGGGAGTGAAGTTGGCTGCTTGCCACGCGAGAGTCAAGCCCAACCCAATCCCTTGTAGGAGCTGCGGCACGCTGCGATCTTTTGATGTTGTTTTTGAAGATCAAAAGATCGCAG
>NZ_CACSJY010000064.1:0-31841 GCF_902706155.1 Pseudomonas sp. 18058 | reverse complement strand
GCTCGCGAAGGCGTTGTGTCAGTCGCCATTATCGTTGACTGACACAACGCCTTCGCGAGCAAGCCCGCTCCCACAGTTTTGATCCAGGACTAATCAGAGGGCGGTGTTGTAACGGCGGACGCCGTTCTCAACTGCCGGGATCTGCGCGGCGGTGCTGCCGGAGGCCTGAAACAGCACCAAGTGTTCAGCCGCAACCCGAATGCCTACTTCCGCACCGACCTGATGATCAGCATGGCTCGGGAAAATCGATTCCAGCTGCGCACCCGTCGGCAGTTGCAAGCGATACAGGGTCGAGGCCCCGAGGAACGTCTTGCCGACAATCCGCGCTTTCAACCCACTGTCCGGCGCATAAACAATGTCATCCGGACGCAGCAACACATCCACCGCCCCGCCAATCGGCCAGGTATAAGCCCGATTACCGCGCAACTCACCCAATTCAGTCTGCACCGATTCCGGGCTGCCGAGCTGGCCGCGAATGAAGTAACCCTGACCGATAAAACTCGCCACAAACGGCGTCGCCGGTTCGTGATACAGGTTGTACGGCGTGTCCCACTGTTCCAGCCGACCTTCCTTGAACACGCCCACGTGATCGCTGACGGCAAAGGCTTCTTCCTGATCGTGGGTGACCAGAATCGCGCTGGTGCCACGGGCCTTGAGAATGTCGCGCACCTCATGGCTGAGCTTGCGGCGCAGTTCGCCATCGAGGTTGGAGAACGGCTCGTCGAGCAGCAGCAATTGTGGCTCCGGCGCCAACGCACGGGCGAGGGCGACGCGCTGTTGCTGACCGCCGGACAACTCGTGCGGGAAACGCTTGCCGAGATTTTTCAGGTTGACCAGTTCCAGCAGCTCTTCGGTGACGCGCTCCTTGTTCGGATGCTTGCGGATACCAAAGGCGATGTTGTCGGCGACGCTCAGGTGTGGAAACAGCGCGTAGTCCTGGAACACCATGCCGATCCGGCGCTTCTCCGGCGCCAAGGTGAAACCGGCGCTGGAAATGGTCTCGCCGCCAAGGGTGATTTCGCCCTCGTGCACCGGTTCAAAACCGGCGATGGCGCGCAGGGTGGTGGTCTTGCCGCAACCGGACGAGCCGAGCAGGCAGCCGATGTCACCGGCGTTGAGGTGCAGATTGAGGTTCTGCACCACGCGTTGATCTTGATAGCCGCAAGCGAGGTTGCGCAGGTTCAGCAGTAATTCATGGCTCATGCGTGGTGATATGCCGGTTCAACGAGGAACTCGAGCAGGGCCTTCTGTGCGTGGAGACGGTTTTCTGCCTGATCCCAGGCGACGGAGCGCGGGTCATCAAGCAGGTCGAGACTGATTTCTTCGCCACGGTGCGCCGGCAGGCAATGCATGAACAACACGTCCTCGGCAGCGAGGTCGAGCAGCGCACGGTTGACCTGAAACGGCGCGAACAGCTTGAGGCGCTTGGCAGTTTCCTCTTCCTGACCCATCGAAGTCCAGACGTCGGTGCTCACCAGATGCGCGCCGCGCACTGCGTCTTGCGGATCACGGACGATGGTCACGCGATCGCCGGCCTTGGCGACGAATTCCGGGTTCGGCTCGTAACCTTCCGGGCACGCGACGCGCAACTGGAAGTCGAACTGAATCGCCGCTTCTATATAGCTGTTGCACATGTTGTTGCCGTCGCCGATCCAGGCCACGGTTTTGCCCTGGATCGAACCGCGATGTTCGAGGAACGTCTGCATGTCGGCCAGCAACTGGCACGGGTGCAGGTCATCGGACAGGCCGTTGATCACCGGCACGCGCGAGTTGGCGGCGAATTCGGTCAGGGTGCTGTGGGCAAAGGTACGGATCATCACCGCATCGAGCATGCTCGACATGACGATGGCGCAGTCACCGATCGGCTCGCCACGGCCCAGTTGGGTGTCGCGCGGCGAGAGGAAGATCGCCTGACCGCCGAGCTGGATCATGCCGGCCTCGAAGGAGATCCGGGTGCGGGTCGAGGATTTCTCGAAGATCATGCCCAGCACGCGGTTTTTCAGAGGCTCGAACAGTACGCCGCGGTTACGCAGGTCCTTGAGCTCAACGCCTCGACGGATCACGCTGACCAGCTCTTCGGGCGTGCAATCCATCAGGGAGAGAAAGTGCCTTGCGCTCATCATTGACTACCTTTTTGCTACAAACCGCAGATGCTCAAAGCCTTGTTTAACGGAACAACGGGCGAGACCTGCGGCGTAAGCCGCACGGGGCGACGAAATAGGGGGAGGCGCGATATTGACATTAAATGTCGCGTTTTTCCAATAGGCTACGGTTTTGCGGGATTCGGAGAGCGGACAGGATGTTGCAGTCGCGCATTTGAAGCCGGGTTCAGGACAGCAGCGAGTCCCTTTGTACACTGGCCTCGCGGGGCTTGGCAATCCGCCGTGGCGGGGATCGGGTCGCTTGAGTCGGTTTACGACCGTGGCGGCATGCCATCACTTGGTCGGATGCTCAGGTTGAAACATTTGCTAAAGCAAAGTGCTGGGTTATAAATAAGTTTCGAGCGACGCAGGAAGCCTCCGCATGGAATCGAAAGAAAAATTGTTAATGGAATTGCTGGGCCACACGGCTCGCTCTCTGACCCATCTCACCGCGTCAATGACCTCAATGTCCTTCGAGCTGCTGCGCAGCGAAGACGACGTGGTCAAATCCGCCGGCCGCCATATGATTGACCGCATGGCGACCATCAGTGCCGGGCTCGACGAGCATTGGCGATTGATCGGCGAGCTCACCGGCGTACACGTCGCTCACGAGCAGATCGAAACCATCCAGGAAATCCAGCTGGCCGCGCCGCCGCAACTGCCCTCCAGTTGAGTGAGGCGGTCTATCGGCGCACCTGATAGCCGTCGATTCACAAGACGAACGTCGCTGGCGCCTGACCCGCGACGGGGCCATAGTTTTGTTCCCGCGGGCGTCATTGCCCGCCCAGAACAAGACAGAGACTGGCCATGACCAAGACTCTCCATCACCGTGCCTGCCACCTGTGTGAAGCCATTTGCGGCCTGACCATCGAGACCACTGAAACCGATGGCAACGTGGCGATCACCTCGATCAAGGGCGATGCGCTCGACACCTTCAGCCGTGGCCATATCTGCCCCAAAGCTGTCGCGCTGCAAGACATCCAGAATGATCCGGATCGCCTGCGTCAGCCGATGCGCCGCGTTGGCAGCGAATGGTTGCCGATCGACTGGGACGAGGCGTTTGCGCTGGTGGCCGAGAAACTGGCGGCGATTCAAGAGCGTCACGGCCAGAACGCGGTGGCGGTCTATCAAGGCAACCCGAGCGTGCATAACTACGGGCTGATGACCCACAGCAATTATTTCCTTGGATTGCTGAAAACGCGCAATCGCTACTCGGCGACCTCAGTCGATCAGTTGCCGCATCACCTGAGCAGCTATCTGATGTACGGCCACGGCTTGCTGCTGCCGATTCCAGACATCGATCACACCGATTTCATGTTGATTCTCGGCGGTAATCCACTGGCCTCCAACGGCAGCATCATGACCGTGCCAGATGTTGAAAAACGTTTAAAAGCGATCCAGGCACGCGGTGGTAAAGTCGTGGTCGTTGATCCACGGCGCAGCGAAACGGCGGCGATGGCCGATCAGCATTTGTTCGTGCGCCCGGGTGGCGATGCCGCATTGTTGTTTGGTGTGCTCAACACATTGTTCAGTGAAGGCCTGACACGCGACAGTCATTTGCCGGTCGATGGATTGGACGACGTGCGCGCTGCGGTGGAGACGTTCACCGCCGAGGCCATGAGCCCGCTGTGCGCCGTTCCCGCCGAGCAGATCCGCCAACTGGCGCGTGATTTTGCTGCGGCGCCGAGTGCGGTTTGCTATGGCCGGATGGGCGTTTCGACTCAAACCTTCGGCACTCTGTGCCACTGGGTGGTGCAACTGATCAATCTGGTTACCGGTAACCTCGACCGGGTGGGTGGTGCGCTGTGCACCGAGCCGGCCGTGGACTTGGTGGCGTCGACGTCGGGCGGGCATTTCAATAAGTGGCAAAGCCGTGTTTCCGGGCGTCCTGAATACGGCGGAGAGCTGCCGGTCTCGGCACTGGCCGAAGAGATGCTCACCGAAGGCGAAGGCCAGATCCGCGCGCTGATTACCGTGGCGGGTAACCCGGTGTTGTCGACGCCGAACGGGCGGCAACTGGAGCAGGCGCTGGATGGCCTGGAGTTCATGGTCAGCATCGACCTCTATATCAACGAAACCACGCGTTACGCCGACCTGATCCTGCCGTCGACGTCGGCACTGGAGAACGATCACTACGACACCACGTTCAACTTGTTCGCGGTGCGTAATGTCACTCGCTTCAACCGCGCGATCCTTGCCAAGCCTGAGGGCGCGCTGCATGACTGGGAGATCTTTGTCGGTCTGGCCAAAGCATTCGCCGAGAAAACCGGCAAGGAGCTGAAACCGACCATGCCACCGGCGAAGATGATTGATATGGGTTTGCGGATGGGCATGTACGGTGACGCCTCCGAGCAGAAACTCTCGTTGGCGACATTGTTCGATCATCCTCACGGCATTGACCTGGGCGCGTTGAAAGCCAATCTGGCGCCGCGCCTGAAAACGCCGAACCAGCACGTGCAGGCCGCGCCGCCAGAGATCCTCGCGGACCTCGCACGGTTTACCGCGTTGCAAGCTCCGGCCGCCGACGAACTGTTGATGATTGGCCGCCGACATGTGCGCAGCAACAATTCGTGGATGCACAACTATCACCGGCTGGTGAAAGGCAAGCCGCGCCATCAGTTGCTGATGCACCCTGACGATCTTGCCAGTCGTGGGCTCAACGATGGTCAGTGGGTGCGCGTCAGTTCGCGGGTCGGGCAGATTGAAGTGGAAGTGCTCGGCAGTCTGGACATGATGAAAGGCGTGGTGAGCCTGCCGCACGGTTGGGGCCATGCGCGCCCGGGTGTGCAGATGACGATTGCCAGTGGTCAGCCAGGTTCGAGCGCGAATGACCTGACCGATGAGTGTCAGCTCGACGAATTGTCCGGGAATGCCGCGTTGAACGGCGTGCCGGTCACCGTGGCGGCGGCTTGAACGTGACCGTCGGGGAGACCGAGCATGGCGCTCGGGATTCCGTTACAATGCGTCACCGTGCCGACCCGTGAGTCGGAAAGTTCAGCCGAGGTGCTCCATGGATATCATCGAAACGATTAAAGAGCAGATTGCCAACAACACCATTCTGCTTTACATGAAAGGCTCGCCGAATGCCCCACAGTGTGGCTTCTCCGCGAAAGCTGCGCAGGCTGTCATGGCGTGTGGCGAAAAGTTTGCGTACGTGGACATCCTGCAGAACCCGGAAATCCGCGCCAACCTGCCTAAGTACGCCAACTGGCCGACTTTCCCACAACTGTGGGTTGGCGGTGAGCTGGTCGGCGGTAGCGACATCATGACCGAGATGGCTGCAGACGGTTCGCTGCAAACCACCATCAAGTCGGCTGTTGAAGCGGCAACGGCGAACAAGTCCGAAGCCTGATGCTTTTGTTGTAGGAGCAAAGCTTGCTCGCGAAAAACGATAACGCGGTGTGTCTGTAGCACCGCGGCGCTTTCTTCGCTGGCGAGCCATGCTCCTACAGAAAAGCCAATAAAAAGCCCCGCGCCTCGAAAGAGGGCGGGGCTTTTTAGTGCGTCCGAAAAATTATTGCGAGTTGCCGGTGCAATCTAAAAAGATCGCAGCCTGCGGCAGCTCCTACTCTTCGCCCATCTGCGATTGCAGATAGTTCTCAAGACCGACTTTGCCGATAAGACCCAGTTGGGTTTCCAGCCAGTCGATGTGTTCTTCTTCGGATTCGAGAATGTCTTCCAGCAGTTCACGGCTGCCGAAGTCACCGACGGTTTCGCAATGTGCGATCGCAGCTTTCAAGTCAGCGTGGCCGGTCTTCTCGATACGCAGATCGCACTCCAGCATTTCCTGGGTGTGCTCGCCGATGTGCAGCTTGCCCAAGTCCTGCACGTTCGGCAGGCCTTCGAGGAACAGGATGCGCTTGATCAGCTTGTCCGCGTGCTTCATCTCGTCGATGGATTCTTTGTATTCGTGCTTGCCGAGCTTGTTCAGACCCCAATCTTCATACATGCGCGCATGCAGGAAGTACTGATTGATCGCGACCAGCTCATTGGCAAGGATCTTGTTGAGATGCTGGATGACTGTAATGTCGCCTTTCATGATCGGAGTCCTGCCCTGTATTCGCTGTATATACGGCAGAGTTTGAGCTTCGTATTTATAAGTGTCAAACCTAAGTTATTGAATAATATATGAAAATTAATCGGAATAAGAATGTTTGTGTTCCGCGTCTGGAGCCTAAGCAATTGATTTACAGGCATAAAAAAACCGGACATAAGTCCGGTTCTTTGAAATGTGGTGTTATTACGCAGCAGTAAATTCTACCGGATAGGGGATCGCGGCCTGGGCGGTTTGCAGCTTGGTCAGGGTTTCGCGAACGACTTCCTTGGCAAGGCAGGCACATTTGCCGCATTGGCTGGCGACGCCGGTGGCCTGGCGAACTTCTTTATAGCTGCAGCAACCTTCATAGATCGCTTCGCGAATCTGTCCGTCGGTGACGCCAGTGCAGAGACAAACATACATAAGTGAGAACCGTCGCTGGTTGTGACTCAATTGCGATGGATCTTAATGTTAACGAGAATGATTGTCAAAGTGCTTTCCGACCGCTTCAGCGGATTAACAGCTACGACTGACGAACGGTATTTGCTGGCTATTTGCCTGGCCCTGTAAATGCAGCACGGTTCTGCGCCTGCTTTAAAAAACCGTTAAGGACAGGCCAAATTCGCAGTGTATGATGGTCGGCCCTTGCGAAGGGGGTTCGTGTCACAGGGCTGTCGTCTGAGGATGGCAGGCTGGCGCAAACCCTGAACTTCAAGTTTCTACACCAGGAGATATCAATGAGCGTACTCGTAGGCAAACAAGCCCCTGACTTCACCGTCCCGGCCGTACTCGGCAATGGCGAGATCGTTGACAGCTTCACCCTGTCCTCGGCCATCAAAGGCAAATACGGCCTGGTGTTCTTCTACCCACTGGACTTCACCTTCGTCTGCCCGTCCGAGCTGATCGCTCTGGACAACCGCATGGCTGACTTCAAGGCCCGCAACGTTGAAGTGATCGCTGTGTCGATCGACTCGCACTTCACTCACAACGCATGGCGCAACACTCCAGTGAACAATGGCGGCATCGGCCAGGTGAAATACACCATGGCTGCCGACATGAAGCACGACATCGCTAAAGCCTACGACGTTGAGTCGGAAGGCGGCGTAGCGTTCCGTGGCGCGTTCCTGATCGACGACAAAGGCGTTGTCCGCTCGCAGATCATCAACGACCTGCCGCTGGGCCGTAACATGGAAGAGCTGATCCGTCTGGTCGACGCTCTGCAATTCCACGAAGAGCACGGCGAAGTTTGCCCTGCCAACTGGAAAAAAGGCGACAAAGGCATGAACGCTTCGCCAGAAGGCGTTGCGGCATACCTGACCGAGAACGCTGCTGCCCTGTAAGGCGCAACGTCGAGGTACAAAAAAACCGGCCCTAGTGGCCGGTTTTTTTATGCGCGGGATTACTCAGCGAGGATCAGTCGTCGAAATCTTCCCAGCCGCCCATCTGTTTCCAGCGGTTGACGATGCCACAGAACAGCTCTGCGGTTTTCTCGGTGTCGTAACGCGCGGAGTGCGCTTCACGGCCGTCGAAGTCGATGTCGGCTGCCTGACAGGCTTTCGCCAGTACGGTTTGACCGTAGGCCAGACCGGCCAGTGTCGCGGTGTCGAAGCTGGAGAACGGGTGGAACGGGTTGCGCTTCATGTCCAGACGCGCGACGGCAGCGTTGAGGAAGCCGAGGTCGAAGCTGCTGTTGTGGCCAACCAGAATCGCGCGCTTGCAGCCGTTGGCTTTCAGCGCTTTGCGAATGCCACGGAAGATGTCGGTCAGCGCGGTTTCTTCGCTGACGGCCATGCGCAGTGGGTGATCGAGTTTGATCCCGGTGAACTCCAGCGCCGCCGCTTCGATGTTGGCGCCTTCGAACGGCTCAACGCGGAAGAAGTAGGTGTGATCCGGGTAAACAAAGCCCTTTTCATCCATGGCGATGGTGGTCGCAGCAATTTCCAGCAACGCGTCGGTGGCCGAGTTGAAGCCACCGGTTTCTACGTCGACGACAACCGGCAGGTAGCCGCGAAAGCGTGCTGCCATCGGGTGACGGGAACCGCCGCCGCCACTTTGACCGTCCAGTTCGTCGTCGAAATGGTCTTCACTCACGCGTGTTCCTCCAGCAGGCGCCAGCGCAGTTTTTCACCGGCGCGCAGCGGGATAACGGTCAACTCGCCGAATGGCAGGCTGGTCGGGGCGGTCCATTCTTCACGAACCAGGGTGATGCGATCGGTGTTCGCCGGCAGGCCGTAGAAGCGCGGGCCGTTGAGGCTGGCGAAGGCTTCGAGTTTGTCCAGCGCGTTACGCTGTTCGAAGGCTTCGGCGTACATTTCGATGGCGGCGTACGCGGTGTAGCAGCCGGCGCAGCCGCAAGCGGCTTCCTTGGCGTGCTGGGCGTGCGGTGCCGAATCGGTGCCGAGGAAGAACTTCGCGCTGCCACTGGTGGCGGCGTCGAGCAGGGCTTCCTGATGCGTATTGCGCTTGAGAATCGGCAAGCAATAGAAGTGCGGCCGAATCCCGCCCACCAGCATGTGGTTGCGGTTGTAGAGCAAGTGGTGCGCGGTGATGGTCGCGCCAACGTTGGCCGAAGCCTCGTTGACGAACTGCACGGCGTCGGCGGTGGTGATGTGTTCAAACACCACTTTCAGTGTCGGGAAACGCTCGACCACGCGGCGCATGTGCTCATCGATGAAGATCTTTTCGCGATCGAACACATCGACGTCGCCACGGGTGACTTCACCGTGGATCAGCAGCGGCATACCGACTTCGGCCATGGCTTCGATCGCCGGCAGAATCTTGTCGATGCTGGTCACGCCGGAGTCGGAGTTGGTGGTCGCGCCGGCCGGGTACAGCTTGGCGGCGTAGACAAAACCACTGGCCTTGGCTTCACGAATTTCTTCGGGCTGGGTGCGGTCGGTGAGGTACAGCACCATCAGCGGCTCAAAGCGACTGCCGGCCGGGCGGGCAGCGAGAATCCGCTGGCGATAGCCGTCGGCTTCAGCGGCGTTGCGCACCGGAGGTACCAGGTTGGGCATGATGATCGCGCGGCCAAAAGTGCGCGCAACATCGGCAACGGTATTGGTCAACACGGCACCATCGCGAAGATGAATGTGCCAGTCGTCGGGACGCAGCAGGGTCAGGCGGTCGGACATGAGGGGATTCCAGGCGGGTCAAACTGAGGCGAATGCTACCGGAAAAGACTCTTGCAGGCACTCGCTATCAAGTTTTGCGGGAACCTTCCGATATCCCGTAGGTATGCCGTAAACATCGTGTGAATCGGTCTTTGTGTTTCAGAAGCCAATGGAGCCTCCCGTGCGCCAGCGTTATTTAGCCTTGCTCAGTGTGTTTGCCAGCCTCCCCGCGATGGCGCTCACGTACCAGACACGTCTGGAGAACATTGAGTGGACGGTCGCCGGCGACAAGTTCGAATGCCGCCTGACACAGCCGATTACAGATTTTGGCTCGGGTGAGTTCGTGCGCAAGGCCGGCGAGCAGGCGATATTCCGCCTGAACGCCTACAACGCCATGCTCGGCGGCGGTTCGGCGACGTTGCTCGCAGCCGCCGCGCCATGGCAACCGGGACGCGGCGATATCAATCTAGGCAGCGTCAGGATTGGCAGCGGCAATGTCTTGTTCAACAGTTCGCAGTCTCAGGCTGGCGGTTTGATCAGCGGTTTGCTGGACGGTCGCAGTCCGGTCGTGCGCCGCGCGTCGGGTGATGGTCGGGTCTCGGAAGTGCGCCTGTTGCCAGTCAAATTCAGCAAAGCGTTTAACGACTATCAAACCTGCGTGGCGAAATTGTTGCCGCAGAATTTCGATCAGGTTAAACAGTCGCAAATCGGTTTTCCCGGCGAAGGCACCGATCTCGACGCCGCCGCCAAAGCCAAACTCGCGGTCATGCTGGAGTACATGAAGGCAGATCCGACGGTTAATCACATTGAGCTCGACGGCCACTCGGACAACAGCGGCAACCGTCTGACCAACCGTGAACTTTCGCGCCGCCGGGCGCTGGCCGTGGTCGACTACTTCAAGGCCAATGGCATTCAAGAGTCGCAGATCACCGTGCGTTTCCATGGTGAGCAGTATCCGGTGGTGCCCAACACCAGTGCGGCGAACCGGGCGAAGAACCGCCGGGTCAATGTGCACCTTGCGCGGGTTACGCCAGTCGCGGCTCCGGCGCCGCAAGCGAGTACACCCGCGAGCACTGCAGCAACTTCCTGACCCGCCGGTCATCGTCGCGCTCTCGACAGATTCTGTCGCTTTGTCGTCTTAAGCTGTCGCGCCTCTGTAAATTATCGCGTTTGGGCGGTAGACTCCTCGGCTTTCCGTAGAACCCCGTGGAGTGATGGCATGGCGGACGTAAACAAGGTCGTTCTGGCGTATTCCGGCGGCCTGGACACTTCGGTGATCCTCAAGTGGCTGCAGGATACTTATAACTGTGAAGTGGTGACCTTCACCGCTGATCTCGGTCAAGGCGAAGAGGTCGAGCCGGCCCGCGCCAAGGCTCAGGCCATGGGCGTCAAAGAAATCTACATCGACGATCTGCGCGAAGAATTCGTGCGTGATTTCGTGTTCCCGATGTTCCGCGCCAACACCGTTTACGAAGGTGAGTACCTGCTGGGTACCTCCATCGCACGTCCGCTGATCGCCAAGCGTCTGATCGAAATTGCCAACGAAACCGGCGCTGACGCCATTTCCCATGGCGCCACCGGCAAGGGCAACGACCAGGTGCGTTTCGAGCTGGGTGCCTACGCACTCAAGCCGGGCGTAAAAGTGATTGCCCCTTGGCGTGAGTGGGATCTGCTGTCCCGCGAGAAGCTGATGGACTACGCCGAGAAGCACGCGATCCCGATCGAGCGTCACGGCAAGAAGAAATCCCCGTACTCGATGGATGCCAACCTGCTGCACATCTCCTATGAAGGCGGCGTGCTGGAAGACACTTGGACCGAGCACGAAGAAGACATGTGGAAATGGACCGTCTCCCCGGAGAACGCTCCCGACAAACCACAGTACCTGGAACTGACTTACCGTAACGGCGACATCGTTGCGCTGGACGGCGTCGAAATGACCCCGGCCACTGTTCTGGCAACGCTGAACAAGATCGGCGGCGAGCACGGCATCGGTCGTCTCGACATCGTTGAAAACCGTTACGTCGGCATGAAATCCCGTGGCTGCTACGAAACCCCGGGCGGCACCATCATGCTGCGCGCTCACCGCGCCATCGAATCGATCACTCTGGATCGAGAAGTCGCTCACCTCAAAGACGAGTTGATGCCGAAGTACGCCAGCCTGATCTACACCGGTTACTGGTGGAGCCCTGAGCGTCTGATGCTGCAACAGATGATCGACGCGTCGCAGGTCAACGTGAACGGTGTTGTGCGTCTGAAGTTGTACAAAGGCAACGTGATCGTTACTGGCCGCAAGTCCGACGATTCGCTGTTCGATGCCAACATCGCAACCTTCGAAGAAGACGGCGGTGCTTACAACCAGGCCGACGCGGCGGGCTTCATCAAGCTCAACGCGCTGCGCATGCGTATTGCTGCCAACAAGGGCCGCAAGCTGTTCTAAGCCCCTCGGGCCTGGAATGAAAGGGCAGCCTTGTCATCGCGACAAGGCTGCCACTGTTCAAATCCTTCCTGCTTTTTGCGTTATCTGTGTTCTTCACGATATTCGCCCGCCTTTTAATCCCCTCTCAAAATTGTCGTGATCTGCTGGCTGACGTTGTAGGCGATGTAGAGCGTGTTCGCTGTGCCTTTTTTTGTCTGTTTGCCGGGGCTGAGCCTTATTTGCTTGAGTAATGCGTCTGACACCGGATCAGTCAGAAACACCATGAACCTTACCGATGGCCTACTGGTGACTGTCAGACTTGCCTGCAACTGATCGAATTGCGCCTTGCTGTTCATCGGTCGTACATCAATAACCCGCAGCGCGTTCATGGGTTTGGGCAACTGCACGTGATGTTCGATCCACGGCGGCGTCGCCCAATCGCTGGGAGTGGGTGGATCGGGTACGTTGCCGGTACGCTCGGACGTTTTCGAAAGAGGATCGAGTTGATGGTCGCCGGATCTAAGGTCTTCAAACGCTTTCAGAAAGTTATCATCCTTGTCGAAGTCAGACGGCGCGTAAAGCGATCGGTAGTTGAAGTTCAAGGTGATAAAAAACAAAAACAACAAATAAAACGGAAAGCTGATTAAAAACCATATGTAAATTTCACGTTCGTTGTTATCCAGAAAGGGTAGTGATACCGCTGCGGAAGTTTCCGAAATAAACGCGAAGATCGCGATAATCGTCATTGGGTTGGAGATTTTCTTTTTAAAGTTCCGCATGGTGTTGGCTCTATTGATTTTGAGGTCGCTGATTTGATTAAGTGTGTGGTTAAAGTTTTGCGGCTTTAATGTTTATATTAAAAATTGCCGTGTGGGTAGAAGTGTCTTGTTTCAGATTTTTTGCAAAGCGAAGTTAGTTGCCGATATTCTCTGAAGCGCGAGAGCAAGCAGCTTTTCAGAGCTGTATCCGCATGCCCAATGGCTTGGGCGGCGGCGTATTTTTCGGGCAGGCAACGGATCTGTATGAAAATTTTGTACTAAAAATATCAGTGGGTTAAGACGCGCCTGAATGAAGTGAAGAATGCACGTACAGCCCATTCGATAGCAGCAAGTGTATTTCTTGTAGGAATAATCCTCATTGGTTGTAGGGAATGTCTTGCGCTGCAAGTGCAAGAGAACTGCGCTGTGCCACGAGTGAATTGACTAGGCTATTGTGCGGGCTCTAAAAATCGAACAGCGAAATTGGACCTGCCCATGAATAAAGTGCTGATCGTGGATGATCACCCCGTCATTCGTCTTGCGGTACGTATGCTGATGGAGCGTCATGGCTACGAAGTGATTGCTGAAACCGATAATGGTGTCGATGCATTGCAACTGGCGCGCGAACAAATGCCGGATATCGTGATTCTGGACATTGGAATTCCAAAACTGGACGGCCTGGAAGTTATTGCACGACTCAGTTCGGTGGCCATGCCGATGAAGGTTCTGGTGCTGACTTCACAGGCCCCCGGACACTTCTCCATGCGTTGCATGCAGTCGGGCGCGGCGGGTTATGTGTGTAAACAACAGGATCTGACGGAGTTGCTCAGCGCGATCAAAGCCGTACTCTCCGGTTACAGTTATTTTCCGAATCAAGCGCTGCATACCGTGCGTACCAGTCTGGGCAATGCCAGTGAAGCCGATATGGTCGATCGCCTTTCAGGACGAGAGATGATGGTGTTGCAACAGTTGGCGCGGGGCAAAACCAACAAGGAGATCGCCGACGGCATGTTTTTGAGCAATAAAACGGTCAGTACGTACAAGACCCGTTTATTGCTGAAACTCAATGCTCGCTCACTGGTTGACCTCATCGAGCTGGCGCAACGCAACGGACTGGTCTGAGCATGACCAATGTTGACGTAATCATGGGCGATCGAATTCAGCGACCAGTAGAAAGTAAAAAGCCTCCGTTTCGGGAGGCTTTCAAGTGTCAGTCATCAAAATCGTATTCGGCCAATTGCTTTTGCAGTCGGCGCTCCTCAAGCAGGTTATCGATGGTGCGGCGTTTACTCAGATTGGTCTTGGCGACCTCGACGACCGGTTCGGCATCATCAGCGTCCACGGCTACAAAATCTTCGTCAGCTTCTTCCAGTTGCTCTTTGCTGGTACTCATAGGTTAACTCCAGGCTAAGAGGGGCCTTTGGCGCTCCTTATATCGACAATCCTGCGGCGGGTAAAAAAGATTTTTTCAATCGACGAATCGATAAACCCAATAGCCAGTCAATCGTCGGACGTTTTCGCTTTGTATTCGCACAGATCTTCGATTCGACAGCTGCCACAGCGCGGCTTGCGGGCCAGACACACATAGCGTCCGTGAAGAATCAGCCAGTGATGGGAATCGAGCAGGAATTCCTTGGGTACAAATTTCATCAGCTTCTTTTCCACCTCAACCACATTTTTGCCGGGGGCGATGCCGGTGCGGTTGCTGACGCGGAAAATGTGCGTGTCGACGGCCATGGTCAATTGGCGAAACGCGGTGTTGAGCACCACGTTGGCGGTTTTACGGCCAACGCCGGGCAGAGCTTCGAGCTCTTCGCGGGTCTGCGGGACTTCACCGCCATGAAGTTCGACCAGCATGCGGCAGGTCTCGATGACGTTTTTCGCTTTGCTGTTGTAGAGGCCGATGGTCTTGATGTATTCGGACAGGCCTTCGACGCCCAAGGCATGAATGGCGGCGGGCGTATTGGCAATCGGGAACAGTTTCGCCGTGGCCTTGTTGACGCCGACGTCGGTCGACTGCGCCGAAAGAATCACCGCTATCAGCAGTTCGAAGGGCGAGGAGTAGGCCAGTTCAGTCTTCGGCTCGGGATTGTCTTCATGCAGTCGGCGAAAGATCTCAAGACGTTTTGCAGCATTCATGGGCGATGCGTTTCCTTGGAAATAGAGTTCGGGCGCGTCCACGCCTGACGGGCCGCGAGCAGCAGCCCCAATACAATAAAGGCGCCAGGCACCAGCGTTGCCAGATGCAGCCCTTCGCCGAATAAAACAAGACCTGAGCCATGCGCGGACAACCCACGGCCAAGGCTTCCCTGCCCGATAAGTTCACGCAGCGCGGCGAGCACCAGCATCAAACCGCCAAACAATGCGCAAAGCTTGAAGCGCTGCGCCAGCGGTTGGCGGAAGAAGCCGTTGTGTTCAAGCACCACGCACTGCAAGGCGATCAATCCGCCATAGAGGCCGAACGACTGATGCCACGCCAGGAGCCAGCGTTGCGCCAACAGATCGGCACAACTGGCCAACGTTGCAGCAAGCAACGCACTGGCCAGCAAGGCACTTCCATCTGTCAGGCGCGAACGCAGCGGTGACATGGCCAAAGCATAAATGCCGACCACAACGACGAACATCAACATCGTGCCCAACGCACCGGCCAAAGAAACGGTGGTGCCCAGCAATAGCACCAGCATCAGTGAGTTGGACAGGTTCATGTACCGCTTCCCAGCAATGCGCTTCGATGCTCGTCAAAGTAGCGCAATGCATCGTGGATCGCGTTGATGGCTGCGCGGGAAGTAATGGTCGCCCCGGCCATTTGATCGAATTGCCCCTGATCTTTTTTCAATGCCCAGCCAGCGTCATTCGGTTCGCCGCGTGATTTGCCGGTGAATGCCTGAAGCCAGTGGTTCGGCCAATCGCCAATGGGCCCGCCGAGTGCCGGGGTTTCGTTTTGCTTGAGGGTTTTCACGCCGAGCAATTTGCCGTAGGTATCGATGGCGATCAGCAATTCGATGGCCGCGGCGTAACCTTCGGTTTGATTACGCAGTAACACTGCAACGGTCTGGCCATTCCTGGTTGCGCGGTAAGCCGCCGTGAGCGTGCTATGGCTCAGCCCCGTATCGGTCAGCGGAAGCGGCTGTTCCAGCGGTTGGTTGTCGTAGCTGTCGGCGGGTAGCACGTCGAGCAGTTTGCGGCTGTCGGCCAAACGTTGTTCGGCAGCAATCTGCGGCGCGCTGGTGCGCTGCAGCAAATACGTCGCGCCGATGCCGACCATCGCCAACAGCAATAACGTCAATGCGCTGGCCGTGCGGTTCATGGGCTCACCTGTGGCTGACGACTCGCGGCAAACCGTTCCAGCGCCGGCACGCAAAGGTTCATCAACAGCACGGCAAACGCGACGCCATCCGGGTAACCGCCCCACGTGCGAATCAGATAGGTCAGCAGGCCGACGCCGACACCGAACAGCAGTCTGGCAAGCGCCGTTCTGGCACCCGAGACTGGCTCGGTGATAATGAAGAACGCACCGAGCATGGTCGCGCCGCTGAGCAGGTGAAACAGTGGCGAGCCATGGGAATCCGATCCCGATCCGTTCCAGCACAGCAAGCTGATCACAAAAAGGCTGGCGAGCATGCCGACCGGCGCGTGCCAGGCGATCACTCGCCGCTGCAGCAAAAACAGCCCGCCGGCGAGAAACGCCAGATTCACCCATTCCACACCGCGACCGCCGAAACGCCCGAACGCCGGGTTGCTGGCGAACAGCTCATCCATGGTCAGGCTTTTGTTGATGCGCAGACTATCCAGTGCGGTGGCCTGCACCCAGGCATCCGGCGCCTGACCGATGTTGAAAACCTGTTGAAAGCTTGTCGTGAGATCCAGGCCATGGGCGGGCCAATGAGTCATCGGCTGCGCAAACATCACCATCGCCAAAGCAAAACCGAGCATCGCCGGATTGAACGGATTTTTGCCGACACCGCCGTACAAATGCTTGCCGAACAGCAAACCCGCAGCCACCGCCGTCACCGTCAGCCACCACGGGCAATAGGGCGGCAGCGCGGCAGCGAGCAATGTGGCACTGACGATCGCGCTGCCATCACTCAGCGTCGGCTGTAAGGGCTGACGGCGCAGTCGAGTGGCAATCGCCTCGACGATCAACGCCGTGGTAACAGCCAGAATCAGGTTGATCAACACGCCCCAACCGTACAACCAGAACAACGCCAGCAGCCCCGGCAGCAGGGCCAGCAGCACAAGCTTCATCGCTTGTTGCAGGCGATCGTCGGGTGCCTCAAGGGGCGACATGGTCTTGCACCTGGCGCTCGGCGGTTTGCAGGCGGGCGCGGGCCTTGTCGAGGATGTCGTCGGGCGTGTCGGCGCGGCGTTCGAGTTTGTTGAGGTCGGCGCGAGCGTAGGCCAATTCGGTTTTTAGCTGGCGAAGTTGGCTGTCGATCGGGCGTTTTTCTACTCGAACCAAGTCAGGCAAAGGCTGATCGCTTGTGGCTTCGGCGTCTTGCAACGCTTGTTCGGCGTCGCGCAGTGCGTGTTCCAGTGCGGCGATCTGCTCCGGTGAAGCTTCGGCGGTTTGCGCTTTTTTCAGCTCGGCGCGGCGCATCGCCAACTGGATTTTTGCGCGTTTCAGGTCGGCATCTTTCGCGGGGGCTGGTGCCGCAACTGCCGGGGCGTTGCTTTCCAGTTGCGCCAAGGCCTGTTCCGCCGATTCAAATTGTTGCTGGAGCACGATCAATTGCGACTGCTGCTCGAAGGTCGGCGGATGGCCGAAAGCTTTCAGCGATTTGTGCAGTTGCGCACGGCTCATCGCCACATCGATCTTGGCTTTTTTCAGTGCGGCATCGGCGGTCGCGGTTTTCTGGGCGCGCACGCGCTCCAGCGCAGCCTGCACTGGATCCGACGCGGTCGTCTCAGGCTGAGCAGCACGTTTGGCGCGGGCTTCACGTTCGGCCTGCTTTTGCTGTTCTTCGCGCAGCAACCGGTCATTGCGTCGTTCGAATCGCAGACGTGCGTGATCGCGTTTGGATGCGCGCGCGCGTTGTTCTTCAAGACTGAAGGCCAAGCCGCCGACCACCGGCAACGTGCTCAACGGCAGAGGATGCATTTCGATGCAATCCACCGGGCACGGCGCTACACACAGGTCGCAGCCGGTGCATTCATCGATGATCACCGTGTGCATCAATTTCGCCGCGCCGACGATGGCATCGATCGGGCAGGCCTGAATGCACTTGGTGCAGCCGATGCATTCGGCTTCGCGGATATAGGCGACTTGCGGCGGCGCCGAACCGCGACTGATATCCAGTTCCAGCACCGGCACTTTCAATAATTCGGCCAACGCTGCGATGGTTTCGTCGCCACCGGGCGGGCATTTGTTGATCGGCTCGCCGTCAACGATGCCTTGTGCATAGGGTTTGCATCCGGGATGGCCACACTTGCCGCATTGGGTCTGCGGCAGGAGGGCATCGATGCGTTGAATCAGACTCATGTTTTGATCAGTCCACTGAATCCGAGAAAAATCATTGCGATCAATCCGGCGCCGATCAAGTCGATCGGCAAGCCGCGAAAGGGCAGGGGAATGTCGTTGTCGGCGGTGCGCTCACGCAAATCGCAGAACAGGCTCAGCACCAGCCAGAAACCCAGCCCGGCGCCGAGGCTCAGCGCTGTCGCGTGCAGCAGGCCTTGATCGTTTTGCGCATTGATCAGCGCCAGTCCAAGCGCACCGGCATTGCCCAACAACAGCGGCCATAACCCTTCGAAAGGCAAATTCGGCCGCCAGCGCGCCAACAGTTTCAACAGCGGTGCGATCAGCAGCACGCTCACCGGCAGAAACACGAACAGGCGCAGCGCCTCAAGTTGCAGCGGCACCAGCAGCCAATGCCAGATCGCGTAACCGATGACGCCGACGATCAACATCAGACACAACGTCGCCAGCCCCAGCGCATGCACCTGCCGGCGACTTCCCGCCAACAGCGGATCGACGCCCAGCGGCCAGTGCAACACGAAGTTGTTGAGCAGCGCAGCACTGATGAGCGTAAGCACAAGTTCAGTCATGGTTCTGCCAGCGAAACGGGCGGCTGTCTCTTAAGGTTAGGCATTATCCGGCCAGATATGAAAAATCCCACAGGCATGCCGGGCACGCCTGTGGGATCGATTCACCGCCGAGTGTTACTTGATGCGTTGACCCGGCTTGGCGCCGCTGTCAGGGCTCAGCAGGTAGATCTCGTCACCGCCAGGACCGGCCGCCATGACCATGCCTTCGGAAATACCAAACTTCATTTTCCGTGGCTTGAGGTTGGCGATCATCATGGTCAGACGGCCGTCGAGCTTGGACGGATCCGGGTAGGCGCTCTTGATCCCCGAGAACACGTTGCGTTGCTCGTCACCGATATCGAGGGTCAGGCGCAGCAGCTTGTCGGCACCTTCCACGTGTTCGGCTTTGACGATCAGCGCAACGCGCAGGTCGATCGCGGCGAAAGCGTCGAAGTCGATTTCCGCCGACAGCGGATCCTTGGCCAGTTCGCCATTGCCCGCAGGGGCGGCGGCACCGGTGTCGGTCTGGCTGGCGGTCAGGTCTTCTTTCGAGGCGTCGGTCATCGCTTGGACTTTTACCGGGTCGATGCGGGTCATCAACGGCTTGAACTCGTTCAGTTGATGATTGGCCAGCAGGGTCGCGTGGTCGTTCCAGGTCAGCGGGGCGACGTTGAGGAACGCCTCGGCATCGGCGGCCAGCAGCGGCAGCACCGGTTTGAGGAAGATCACCAGTTGGCGGAACAGGTTGATGCCGGTGGCACAGATCGCCTGGACTTCATCGTGTTTGCCTTCCTGCTTGTTCAACGACCACGGCGCCTTGTCGGCAATCCAGGCGTTGGCGCGGTCGGCGAGACCCATGATTTCACGCATGGCGCGGGCGAAGTCGCGGGCTTCATAGGCATCGGCAATGCTTGGCGCGGCGGCGAGGAAAGCCTCGGTCAGCTCTGGCGCAGCATTGTTGTCGACCAGCAGGCCGGCGTTGCCTTTTTGAATGAAACCGGCGCAACGGCTGGCGATGTTGACGACTTTGCCGACCAGATCGGAATTGACCTTCTGCACGAAGTCTTCGAGGTTCAGGTCGAGGTCATCTACGCCACGACCGAGTTTGGCCGCGTAGTAATAGCGCAGGTATTCCGGCGACAGGTGATCCAGATACGTGCGGGCCTTGATGAACGTGCCGCGCGACTTGGACATTTTCTGGCCGTTGACGGTCAGGTAGCCATGTACGTTGATGCCGGTCGGCTTGCGGTAGCCCGCGCCTTCAAGCATCGCTGGCCAGAACAGCGCGTGGAAGTTGACGATGTCCTTGCCGATGAAGTGGTACAGCTCGGCGCTGGAATCCTTGGCCCAGAACGCGTCGAAATCCAGCTCCGGCGTGCGGTCGCACAGGTTTTTAAAGCTGGCCATGTAGCCGATCGGCGCGTCCAGCCACACGTAGAAATACTTGCCTGGCTCGCCCGGAATCTCGAAACCGAAGTACGGCGCATCGCGGGAGATGTCCCACTGTTGCAGGCCAGCGTCCAGCCATTCGGCGATTTTGTTGGCGACGGCGTCTTGCAGGGTGCCGCTACGGGTCCAGGCTTGCAGCATTTCCTGGAAGTCCGGCAGTTTGAAGAAGAAGTGCTGGGAATCCTTGAGCACCGGAGTGGCGCCAGAGATCGCCGACTTCGGATCCTTCAGGTCAGTCGGTGCGTAGGTCGCGCCGCATTTTTCGCAGTTGTCGCCGTACTGGTCTTCGGTGCCGCATTTCGGGCAGGTGCCCTTGATGAAGCGGTCGGCCAGGAACATTTTCTTTTCCGGGTCGAAATACTGAGTGATCGAACGTTGGGCGATGTGCCCGGCGTCACGCAGCTTCAGGTAGATCTGGCTCGACAGCTCACGGTTTTCTTCGGCGTGAGTGGAGTGGAAGTTGTCGAAATCAACCAGGAACTCGGCAAAGTCGGCGCTGTGTTCAGCCTGCACGTTGGCGATCAGTTGTTCCGGGGTGATGCCTTCCTTTTCCGCGCGCAGCATGATCGCCGAACCGTGGGCGTCGTCGGCGCAGACGTAGATGCATTGATTGCCGCGATGCTTCTGGAAGCGCACCCACATATCGGTCTGGATGTATTCCAGCATATGGCCAAGGTGAATCGAACCGTTGGCGTAGGGCAGGGCGCTGGTGACGAGGATCTTGCGTGGTTCGGACATGTGGGGCTTCGCTACTTGATGAAACGGAGGTCGGCCACTATAAAGCGCTGGCGCATATTTTTCACCCTGTGCACCTGTTTCATTGGATGAGAAACAGCAAAGATCAAAAGATCGCAGCCTTCGGCAGCTCCTACACATAATCCCCTGTAGGAGCTGCCGAAGGCTGCGATCTTTTCAGGTACGATACCCACCATCTTTTCCCAGTCTTGTTATCGGAGTTGCCCATGAGCGCCGTCACTCGCGCAGCGGTGGAAGCCGTCCTCAGCCAATACACCGACCCTTACCTGAACCAGGATCCGGTCAGCGCCGGATGCGTGAAAAACATCGAGATCGTCGGTGATCGCGTCAATGTGCAGCTGGAAATCGGTTACGCCGCCGGTCTGTTCAAGAGCGGCTGGGCGCAATTGCTGCAACTGGCCATCGAAAACCTCGACGGCGTGGTGATTGCCAGGGTTGAAGTCAACACGGTGATCGCCGCGCACAAGGCGCAGGCGCAGATCCCGGGCCTGGCCAACGTCAAGAACGTGGTCGCCGTGGCCTCCGGCAAGGGCGGTGTGGGCAAGTCGACCACCGCCGCCAACCTCGCGCTGGCACTGGCCCGTGAAGGCGCCAAGGTCGGTATTCTCGACGCCGATATCTACGGCCCGAGCCAAGGCATCATGTTCGGCATCCCCGAGCGCACCCGCCCGGAGGTCAAGGATCAGAAGTGGTTCGTGCCGCTCAAGGCCCACGGTGTCGAAGTCATGTCGATGGCGTTCCTCACCGACGACAACACGCCGATGGTCTGGCGCGGCCCGATGGTTTCCGGCGCGTTGCTGCAACTGGTCACGCAAACCGCATGGGGCGATCTGGATTATCTGGTCATCGACATGCCGCCAGGCACCGGCGATATCCAGCTGACCCTGGCGCAGAAGGTTCCGGTGGCCGGGGCGGTAATCGTCACTACGCCGCAGGATCTGGCCCTGCTTGACGCGCGCAAAGGCGTGGAAATGTTCCGCAAGGTCAACATTCCGGTGCTGGGCGTGGTGGAAAACATGGCCGTGCACATCTGCTCGAACTGCGGGCATGCCGAGCATCTGTTCGGTGAGGGCGGCGGTGAGAAACTGGCGACGCAGTACGGCGTTGAGCTACTGGCTTCGCTGCCGTTGTCGATGCTGATCCGCGAACAGGCCGATGGCGGCAAGCCAACAGTGATCGCCGAGCCGGACAGCCAGATTGCCATGGTCTACCAGGAACTGGCCCGCCACGTTGGCGCGCGGATTGTGTTGCAGGAAGCGGTATCGCCGGCGATGCCGAACATCACCATCAGCGACGATTGATACATCCGCAACACCCTGTACTTGTAGGAGCTGAGCTTGCTCGCGAAGGGGCCGTGTCAGGCAACATTAATGTTGTATGACACGGCCCCTTCGCGAGCAAGCTCAGCTACAGGTTTTGCGGTGTGGGTCAGATACGCAACCCGCCATCCATCTCCAGAATCCGACCGGTGTAGTAGTCGTTCTCGAAGATATACGCCGCCGAATGCGCGATCTCTTCCGGCTTGCCCATGCGTTTGAGCGGAATCCCCGAAGTCATCTTCTCCAGCGCTTCCGGCTTCATGCCCAGGGTCATCTCGGTTTCGATGAAGCCCGGCGCAATCCCCGCCACACGAATCCCGTAACGCGCCAATTCCTTAGCCCACGTCACCGTCGCCGCTGCCACGCCAGCCTTGGCCGCCGAATAGTTGGTCTGGCCAACGTTGCCCGCCCGCGAGATCGACGAGATGTTGATGATCGCGCCGCTGTTCTTCAGCTCGACCATTTTCGCCGCCACTTCACGGGTGCAAAGGAACACGCCGGTCAGGTTGACGTCGATCACGGCCTGCCACTGTGCCAGGCTCATCTTGGTCATCTCGCCGTCCTTGACCTTCAACAGCAGGCCGTCACGGAGGATCCCGGCGTTGTTGATCAGGCCGTGGATCGCGCCGAAGTCGGCGGCCACCTGAGCGACCATGTGCTCGACCTGTTCTTCATTGGCGACGTTGCACAAGTAGCTGCGCGCCTCGACGCCCTTGGCTTTACACGCCGCGACCGCGTCGTCGAGTTTTTCCTGATTGAGGTCGACGAGCGCAAGCTTCGCGCCTTTGCCAGCGAAATACTCGGCCATGGAGCGGCCCAAACCCTGGCAACCGCCAGTGATAATGATTACTTTGTCGTTGAGTTGCATTCGCATGCCCCGATAGCAGGTCTGAGTAGTTTTTATTGTTAGCGACTCCCGATCTGCACCGGCCGTGGCTGGTTTGCACATGAGAATTGCCCGATGGCGTGACCGAAACTTTCTTCCGGGCGCCTGTCCGTTTTTTCGACGGATTCTATTTAAGGAGTCATAAATTGAGCGTTGAAGTGGCCAAGAATGCCCGAGAATTGCTTCTCAAGGAATACCGTGGAGTGCTGTCGACGCACTCCAAATCGATGCCCGGTTTTCCCTTTGGCTCCGTGGTGCCGTACTGCCTGGACGAGCAGGGCCGCCCGCTGATCCTCATCAGCCGCATCGCCCAGCACACCCACAACCTGCAGAAAGATCCGAAATGCTCGCTGTTGGTGGGTGAGCGTGAAGCCGACGACGTGCAAGCCGTTGGTCGCCTGACCTATCTCGCCGAAGCGCAAAAGCTCGAGGACGGCGCTGCGATTGAAGGCGCCGCCGAGCGTTACTACCGCTACTTCCCGGATTCGCAGAACTACCACAAGGCCCACGATTTCGATTTCTGGGTGCTGACCCCGGTGCGCCATCGTTACATCGGCGGTTTCGGCGCGATTCACTGGATCGATCAAGTGACGCTGGCCAACCCGTTCGCCGGCAAGGGCGAGATCAGCATGGTCGAGCACATGAACAGCGACCACGCCAAAGCCATCGCGCACTACGTCGACCTCGCCGGTCTGCCGAAAACCGTGCCGGCGCAATTGGCGGGCATCGACACCGAGGGTATGCACCTGCGCATCGGTCAGGCGCTGTACTGGCTGCCGTTCCCAGCACCCTGTAATACGCCGACACAAGTGCGCGAAGCCTTGGTTTCTCTGGCTCACGCCGAGGTCTGGCCAAAAAATGAAGTGGCCGACGCTTGAATTCACGAAAGGCCGACGTCATCTAAGGCTTACTGCAAGGCATTTCTTGCGTTGAGGAAACTTTGATGCGCCCTTTTCTGTTGCTCTTTCTGCTGTTTCCGGTGCTGGAGCTGTTCGTATTCGTCAAAGTGGCAGGGGCTATCGGGTTTTTCCCGGCCCTGCTGCTGATCATTGTCGGCTCGATGTTCGGTGTGTTCGTGCTGCGCGTCGCCGGTCTGGCCACGGCACTGCGTGCCCGTGAAAGCCTGAACCGCGGCGAACTGCCTGCGCAAACCATGCTCGAAGGCCTGATGCTGGCACTGGCCGGTGGTCTACTGATTCTGCCGGGCTTTATCAGCGACGTCGTCGGTCTGGTCATGCTGCTGCCGTTTACGCGTCGTTTGCTGGCGAACAAAATGCGCCAGCGCGCCGAAGAACAGGCAATCCGCCAGCGCGCCTTTGCTGACGACCTGCAGCCGCGTGGCGGCCCTGCGCCGCGTCAGCCTCTGGGCCGCGAGGGTGATGTGATCGAGGGCGAGTTCGAACACCGCGATCCCAAGTAACGTCTGTATCGACACGGCACCTTCGGGTGCCGTGTTCGTTTGGGGCTGATTTTGTCCGCAGAATCCGCGAAATTTTTTTCGCCTCGCCCTTGTAATAAGCTTATGCGCCCTTATGTATCGGTCACCGAAAGGTTTCTGGCATTTGCGCCAGTCAGTCTTCCGCGTCTCGCTCGACGAGGCGCAACCGGCGAAGGCCGGATTTGTTAAACCCGCCGGGACTACACCGGCCGATGAAAACCACAATTAGGAGAGATCGACAATGAAGCTTCGTCCTCTGCATGACCGCGTCGTAATCCGTCGCAGCGAAGAAGAAAAGAAAACCGCTGGCGGTATCGTCCTGCCAGGTTCGGCTGCTGAAAAAGCCAACCACGGTGTGATTCTCGCTGTAGGCCCGGGCAAAGCTCTGGAAAACGGCGAAGTGCGCGCACTGTCCGTTAAAGAAGGCGACAAGGTTGTGTTCGGTCCTTACTCCGGCAGCAACACAGTGAAAGTCGACGGCGAAGACCTGCTGGTAATGAGCGAGAACGAAATCCTCGCTGTTATCGAAGGCTGATACCCCCGTTCATTTTCCCGCTACTACAAAGTATTTAAGGAATATCGATCATGGCTGCTAAAGAAGTTCTGTTTGGCGATTCCGCCCGTAAAAAAATGCTCAAGGGCGTCAACGTCCTGGCTGACGCAGTAAAAGCGACCCTGGGCCCGAAAGGCCGTAACGTGATCATCGAGAAGAGCTTCGGCGCTCCGACCATCACCAAGGACGGCGTTTCCGTCGCCAAAGAAATCGAACTCGAAGACCGTTTCGAAAACATGGGCGCGCAGCTGGTCAAAGACGTTGCCTCCCGTGCCAACGATGACGCTGGTGACGGTACTACTACCGCTACCGTTCTGGCTCAGTCGATCGTCAACGAAGGCCTGAAAGCCGTCGCTGCCGGCATGAACCCGATGGATCTGAAGCGCGGTATCGACAAAGCGACCATCGCTATCGTCAAAGAGCTGAAGAACCTGTCCAAGCCTTGCGCTGACACCAAGGCCATCGCTCAGGTAGGCACCATCTCGGCCAACTCCGACAGCTCCATCGGCGACATCATTGCCGAAGCCATGGAAAAAGTCGGTAAAGAAGGCGTGATCACCGTTGAAGAAGGCACTGGCCTGGAAAACGAACTGTCGGTTGTTGAAGGCATGCAGTTCGACCGTGGCTACCTGTCCCCGTACTTCGTCAACAAGCCAGAAACCATGGTTGCCGAGCTGGACAGCCCGCTGATCCTGCTGGTCGACAAAAAGATCTCGAACATCCGTGAAATGCTGCCAGTACTGGAAGCCGTTGCCAAAGCCGGCCGTCCACTGCTGATCGTTTCCGAAGATGTTGAAGGCGAAGCCCTGGCGACTCTGGTTGTGAACAACATGCGTGGCATCGTTAAAGTCGCAGCCGTCAAGGCTCCAGGCTTCGGCGACCGTCGCAAGGCCATGCTGCAGGACATCGCTGTTCTGACCGGCGGTACCGTTATCTCCGAAGAAATCGGCCTGAGCCTGGAAGCAGCAACCCTGGAAAACCTGGGTAGCGCTAAAAAGGTCAGCATCTCCAAGGAAAACACCATCATCGTTGACGGTGCTGGCGTTGAAGCAGACATCCAGGCGCGCATCACTCAGATCCGTGCCCAGGCTGCTGAAACTTCCTCGGACTACGACCGTGAAAAACTGCAAGAGCGTCTGGCCAAGCTGTCCGGCGGCGTTGCAGTGATCAAGGTTGGCGCTGGTTCCGAAGTAGAAATGAAAGAGAAGAAAGCCCGCGTTGAAGACGCCCTGCACGCAACCCGTGCAGCCGTTGAAGAAGGCGTGGTACCTGGCGGTGGCGTTGCGCTGATCCGCGCTCTGCAAACCCTGAACGACCTGAAAGGCGACAACGCTGATCAGGACGTCGGTATCGCTGTTCTGCGTCGCGCTGTTGAAGCACCGCTGCGTCAGATCGCTGCCAACAGCGGCGACGAGCCAAGCGTTGTAGTCAACGAAGTCAAGAACGGCACCGGTAACTTCGGTTACAACGCTGCAACTGGCGAATACGGCGACATGATCGAAATGGGCATCCTGGATCCGACCAAGGTGACTCGTTCCGCTCTGCAAGCTGCATCGTCGATCGGCGGTCTGATCCTGACCACCGAAGCTGCAGTCGCTGACGCGCCGAAGAAAGACGGCGGCGCTGGCGGCGGCATGCCAGACATGGGCGGCATGGGTGGCATGGGCGGCATGATGTAAGCCAGCCTTACCCCCGAAACGAAAAACCCCGCTGACGCGAGTCAGCGGGGTTTTTTATTGTCCTTCAAAAGATCACAGGCAAAAGATCGCAGCCTTCGGCAGCTCCTACAGGGGATCGCGAACATCTGTAGGAGCTGCCGAAGGCTGCGATCTTTTGATCTCCATTCAGGCACTGATTGGTTGTGTTTTGACGACTGCCTCAGCCCTCACCGCCGGGCGATACAGCACCCAGTAATACGACCCCAGACAAATCAGCCAGCAGAAAATCGCCGTCCACACGTTGTGTGAGAAGAAGTGCGCACCCTGCATCATCCGGCTGATCGAAAACACCGAACCCAAGGCAAAGGCAAAGATAAACGCCTGCTTGGCCAAACGCGGACGACGATCACGCAGCACGAAAAACAGCGCAAACAAGGTAAACCCGGTAGCCGCATGCCCACCCGGCCAGCAACGCCCAGGCTTGTCGGTCTGCGGGCGATGTTCCATGAGCTTGCTGTAAGTCTCATGGCCGCCAAACTGCTCGAGGCTCCACGGGCATTGCACCGCGGTCACGGCTTTGACCGGTGTGACAAACGAAGTCGCCAGACCCAACGACAGCACCAGACAACCCAGTTCACGCTTGAACGGTTTCAGCCGCTCGATGAAAAACGCGCCAATGAAACCAAGGATCGCAAACACCGAAAACGCGATCACCACCTCTTTGGCGCGGTCATGCAGGATGTCTTCGAGGAAGTAACTGTGTCGCCCGATGAAATCACCCGCGACCGGGTCGTAAAACAGTTGGGCCAGGTACATGTCCAGATCGGTCAGTTCGAGCAGTACCAGAATGATCGCCGCAACAGCGGGTATTCCCAGGCACCACCAGAAATTCAGCGGCCGGGGAGCGGGGCGGGCAGAGGTCGACACCATGGGTAATTCCTTGGTCGGTAAGTGTGTTCTGAGGAGCGCAACCGCGGGGAGTCTGCGCGCGCTGGCGTCGCTGATTTGTTAATCGAAAGTGAAAAAAACGTTGGCGGCCACAATGAACGTTTTTCTCGCAAAACAACCCAACACACGCCTAGCCGTCAGCCACACTTGGCCGTAAGCTGCGCGGGCCAAGACGGCCATTACTGTGTACGGAAGAGGTGCCCATGCGAATTCTGGTGGTCGAAGACAACCGCGATATCCTCGCCAATCTGGCCGATTATCTGGGCCTCAAGGGTTATACCGTCGATTGCGCGCAGGACGGTCTGTCGGGCCTGCATCTGGCCGCGACCGAGCATTACGACCTGATCATTCTCGACATCATGTTGCCGGGCATCGACGGCTACACCCTGTGCAAGCGCCTGCGTGAAGATGCCCGCCGCGACACGCCGGTGATCATGCTCACCGCCCGCGATCAACTCGATGACCGTTTGCAGGGTTTCAAATCCGGTGCCGACGATTACCTGATCAAGCCGTTCGCTTTGTCCGAACTGGCTGCGCGGGTCGAAGCGGTGATGCGCCGTGCGCAAGGTGGCGGACGCCGAGCGTTGCAGGTTGGCGAGCTGAATTACGACCTCGACACGCTGGAAGTGACCCGCGAAGGCAAACTGCTCAAGCTCAACCCGGTGGGCCTCAAGTTGCTCGCGGTATTGATGCAGAAGAGCCCGCACGTATTGCGTCGCGAAGTGCTTGAAGAAGCGCTGTGGGGCGACGACTGCCCGGACAGCGACAGCCTGCGCAGTCATGTGCACCAGTTGCGTCAAGTGATCGACAAACCGTTCGCCAAACCACTGCTGCATACCGTGCACGGCGTGGGTTACCGCCTGGCCGATGCGTAATGGAGTTTAGACAGAGCCTTTCGCAACGGATCATCATCGCTTTTGCATTGATGAGTGCGCTGGTGGCCGGCGCGTTTGCCATGGGCATTGTCGCCACGGTGCATCTGGTCGAAGAGAAACTGATTTCGGCGGGCCTGGGTGGCGACTTGCAGCGCTTGCTGCTGATGGACAACGTCTCGGACTGGAGCCACCGCCCCGAGCCGGATCAGTTGTTCTACTTTAGCGGCGGGCCGGGCGATTTCGAGTTGCCGAAAGATCTGCGTCACCTTGATTCCGGATTCCACGAAGTGTTCCGCGAGCAGCTGTCGTATCACGCGATGGTCGAGATCGTCGACGGTCGGCGTTATGTGCTGCTGCAGGATCAAAGTGATTTCGAAGAGCGCGAGCGCGTGCTGTTCGCCGTGGTGCTGGTGGGCTTTGTGCTCAGTCTGGCGCTGGCGGTGTTCCTCGGCTGGGTGCTCGCACGCAAGGTGATGGCGCCGGTGGTGCGCCTGGCGCGTCAGGTTCGCCATCGCGACCAATTACTTGGGCTGGCGCCACCGTTGGCGCCGGATTATGCCGCTGACGAAGTCGGTGAACTGGCAGTGGCGTTTGATGCCACGCTGGGGCGCCTGCGTCAGGCCCTGACCCGTGAGCGGCTGTTTACCAGCGACGTCAGCCATGAGTTGCGCACGCCGTTGATGGTTTTGGCCAGTTCCTGTGAGCTGCTGCTGGAAAACCCGGCGATCGACGCTCGGGGACGTTCGCAGGTCGAGCGCATCGCCCGCGCTAGCGAAGAAATGCGCGAACTGGTGCAAACCTTTCTGATGCTCGCCCGAGCACAGCGTGAAGACGCGGGTGCAGCACCTCAGCAAAGCCTCTCGCAAGTCGCTGAAGGGTTACTGTGTGTGTGGCGTGAGCCGATTGAATCCAAGGGCTTGAGGCTGGATTTCGCCGCCGGACAACCCACGCAGACCCGTTTCAATGCGACCTTGTTGGGGGCGGTGATGGGCAACCTGCTGCGCAACGCCTGCCACTACACCGAAAAAGGTTTTATTCGCCTGACGCTGACCGGCAACGGCTTTATCGTCGAAGATTCCGGCGTGGGCATTCCGGAGGAAAAACGCGAGGCGATGTTTCAGCCTTTCGTGCGCGGGGCCGAGAAACGCGGCGAGGGTCTGGGACTCGGATTGTCGCTGGTGCAGCGCATCTGCGAGAACGAGGGCTGGAGCGTCAGTTTGAGCACGATGGAACCCAATGGCTGCCGCTTCGAAGTGGATCTTGGCAAACTTTGAAGCTCGTAGTGGCCCCGCGCTACTCCCGCTTACCTGTCTAAATCCTGTATAACTCTGAAATAGTTTGGCGGTTTACCCAACGAAATTTTCACAATTGGATGACCTGACACTGACACCCCCATCCCTAAGGTGGGGGCATCAGTAATTCAGGAGTCCTGGTGATGGCCGGCCCGATCAAGCTCGATTTTTCCGAAAAGTACGACGACAACCATGCGCAGAAATATCTGCACAAGCATCAAGCCAATCTGGGGCGCCGCTTGTCCCATTGGCGCGATGTTCAGTTGGCCCGCAAGGCGCTGACTCTGGCAGGCGAGCCGGGGCTGGTGTTGGATTTGCCCTGCGGTGCAGGCCGTTTCTGGCCGATGCTGGCGGAAAAGTCGAATCGGGTAATCATCGGTGCGGACAACTCCGAATCAATGATCAAGACCGCGATGCAGGCGCAACCGGCTGATGTGGTGAAAAGGGTACAGCCCTTGCACACCTCCGCGTTCGACATCGCTTTACCGGATAACGCCGTCGACAGCATTTTCTGCATGCGCCTGCTGCATCACATCGGTGAAGCCGAGCATCGGATGGCGATCCTGCGTGAATTCGAGCGTGTGACCCGCGACAGCGTGATTATTTCGCTGTGGGTGGATGGCAATTTCAAGTCCTGGAAGCGCAAGCGCTCCGAGGCAAAACGTGGGCAGGAAGGTTACCAGAACCGTTTTGTGTTACCGGCCGCTACGGTCGAGAAAGAATTCGAAGCCGCCGGTTTCCGCATTCAGGAACAATTGGATTTTATCCCGCTATACGCGATGTGGCGGGTCTACGTATTACGCAAGAGGTAGCAGGATGGCAGTGCAATTTGCAGCAGAGACGGACGTCGCTCCGCAGGATCGTTTCGACTACTACTGGAACCAGCAAGGCGAATGGGTAGAAGAACCCAATGTCCGCCGTGGTGGCCAAAGTGGTGTTCAGCGAGTCGTGGGGCGTGATGGTCAGCTGCTGTATGCCAAGCGCCAGACCGGACACATTTATCGTAGCTGGCTGCACCCGTTTGGCCGTCCGACCGTATTGCGTGAGCTGGATGCCCTGACCGGCGTCAGCAAGCTCGGCGTGCGTGTGCCGGAGATCGTGTTCTGCGGTGCCCAGCCGGATCCGCAATACAAGTGGCGTGCGCTGCTGGTGACCAAATCCCTGGACGGCTTTGACGAGCTGGAAAAGTGGGAAGCCGCCGGTGGTCGTGCGCAGTACGGCGAAGCGGTGTATGAGCGCGTGCTCAAAGACCTCGCCGAAAACATGGCGCGCATGCACAAGGGCCGTTGGCAGCACAGCTGCATCTACATCAAACACGTTTTTGTACGGGTGACCGGCGAAGGGGATTCGGCCAAGGTTGAAGTGGCCTTGATCGATCTGGAGAAGTGCCGTCAGCGTCTGACCGCCTATCGCGCCGCCTCCCATGACATGAAACAAATGCGCCGCCATTCGTCGTTCGGCGATGCTGACTGGAAGAAACTCGTCTACTTTTACGAGACGGCGTTTGGCAGCGCTATCAAAGGTTTATAGCGATGAAACTCGAAATTGCACGAGGTTTTTTTCTGGTTGGCGCCTTGGCAGTTGCTTCATTGGCGGTGGCTGCCTGGGAGCAGCCACGCATGCAGGTCATCGGTGCGTCCGTAGAGGGCGAGCACTGCGCAATACCACGGGTGGCGAAAGCCTCCGTGGCGACCAAACCCGACCATGATTTATTGCTGTTCATGTTCGGGATGGCACAGGGAATGAGGCCGCAAAGTTGAACCGATTGAAGCCAAAATAAAAGGCCTCGCAGATGCGAGGCCTTTTTTTTGAGAATCAAAAGATCGCAGCCTTCGGCAGCTCCTACAGAAGATGCATTGCAATGTAGGAGCTGCCGAAGGCTGCGATCTTTTGATCTTAAGCTTTGTCAGGTTTTGCCAGCAGGGTGTAGATGCACGGCAACCCGATCTTATTGCCGCACACAGGTCAAAATGTGGGAGCGGGCTTGCTCGCGAATGCGGTGTCTCAGTCGACAAATGCATTGATTGACCCACCGCCTTCGCGAGCAAGCCCGCTTGTATGGTAGGACTCGAAGGGGTGGGTGGGACCAAAAGCCAGCTTCTGACTGTTAGCCCAGTACAGACTGTGGGAGACATCGGCCCCACCCCTTCCACCAAAGCGCCGATAAAGAATGCTTCGT
>NZ_CACSJY010000063.1:0-33203 GCF_902706155.1 Pseudomonas sp. 18058 | reverse complement strand
GGCGGAGTGTCAGTCGACAGATGTATCACCTGACACACCGCTTTCGCGAGCAAGCCCGCTCCCACAGGTGAAAAACTGTGTTGCATATGGAACTGTGGAACGGGACTGTTGCAAAGTATGTCTAGACTCTCACTGTCCCTATCGAGTGAAAAACAATGACAACGACCACCTCCCATTACACCGGCGAAGAGCGCAGCAAGCGCATCTTTGCCATTGTCGGCGCCTCGTCCGGCAACCTCGTCGAATGGTTCGACTTCTACGTCTACGCCTTTTGCGCGATCTATTTCGCCCCGGCGTTTTTCCCCTCCGATAACCCGACGGTGCAACTGGTCAACACGGCTGGCGTGTTCGCCGCCGGCTTCCTGATGCGTCCGATCGGTGGCTGGATTTTCGGCCGGATCGCTGACAAGCACGGCCGCAAGAAATCCATGCTCATCTCGATTCTGATGATGTGCTTCGGCTCGTTGCTGATCGCTTGCCTGCCGACCTACAACAGCATTGGCGTCTGGGCGCCGATCCTGTTGCTGTTCGCGCGTTTGCTGCAAGGCCTGTCGGTCGGCGGTGAATACGGCGCCACCGCGACCTACATGAGCGAAGTTGCGCTCAAGGGCCAGCGCGGGTTTTTCGCCTCGTTCCAGTACGTGACCTTGATCGGCGGGCAACTGCTGGCGGTGTCGCTGGTGGTGATCCTGCAACAGTTCCTCACCGAGGAAGATCTGCGTGCTTACGGCTGGCGGATTCCGTTTGTGGTCGGTGCAATTGCGGCGGTGATTTCGCTGTTCCTGCGCCGCTCGCTGAAAGAAACCACCAACAAGGAAACCCGCGAACACAAAGACGCCGGCAGCATCCGCGCGCTGTTCCGCGATCACAAAGCCGCGTTCATCACCGTGCTCGGTTACACCGCCGGTGGCTCGCTGATTTTCTACACCTTCACCACGTACATGCAGAAATATCTGGTGAACACCGCCGGCATGCACGCCAAGACCGCCAGCTACATCATGACCGGCGCGCTGTTCTTGTATATGTGCATGCAGCCGCTGTTCGGCATGCTCGCCGACAAGATCGGTCGACGTAACTCGATGCTCTGGTTCGGCGCGCTCGGTACGCTGTTCACCGTGCCGATTCTGTTGAGCCTGAAAAGCGTCAGCAGCCCGTTCCTTGCGTTTGTGCTGATCACCGTGGCACTGGCGATCGTCAGTTTCTACACCTCGATCAGCGGCCTGGTGAAAGCCGAAATGTTCCCGCCGGAAGTCCGCGCCCTCGGCGTTGGTCTGGCGTACGCGGTGGCGAATGCGATCTTCGGTGGTTCGGCGGAATTCGTCGCGCTGAGCCTGAAGAACATCGGCATGGAAAACTCCTTCTACTGGTACGTGACGGCGATGATGGCGATCGCGTTCCTGTTCAGTCTGCGCTTGCCGAAACAAGCGGCGTATTTGCACCACGATCTCTAACCCGATGCGCGCGGGCCGTGATGGCCCGCGCCGGCAAGGATTTTTATGACTCAGCGACCGGGCAATCAATTGTTCGATGCCTACTTCACTGCCCGCGATATGCGTGAGGTGTTCTGCGATCAGGGCCGCGTGCAGGCGATGCTCGACTTCGAAGCGGCGCTGGCCCGGGCCGAGGCGCGGGTCGGCTTGATTCCGTCCACTGCGGTGGCGCCGATTGCGGCGGCTTGCAACGCTGGTCTGTATGACTTCGCAGCACTGGGCGAGGCGATTGCCACGGCGGGTAATTCGGCGATTCCGCTGGTCAAGGCGTTGGGCAAACAGATTGCCGCGACCGATGCAGAAGCCGAGCGTTATGTGCATTTGGGCGCGACCAGTCAGGACGTGATGGATTCCGGGCTGGTGCTGCAATTGCGCCAGGCGCTGGAACTGATTGAAAGCGATCTGGCGCAATTGGCCGATTCCCTCGCCACTCAAGCGCAACGTCATGCAGCGACGCCGCTGGCCGGACGTACCTGGCTGCAACATGCGACGCCGGTTACCCTCGGCATGAAAATCGCCGGATGGCTGGGGGCCGTGACTCGCAGCCGTCAGCGTCTGCGCGAACTCAAACCGCGTCTGCTGGTGCTGCAATTTGGCGGCGCCTCGGGGACGCTCGCGGCGTTGGGTGAGCAGGCGATGCCGATTGCCGAAGCGCTGGCGGAAGAACTGCAACTGACCTTGCCGGAACAACCGTGGCACACCCAACGCGATCGCGTGGTGGAGTTCGGCGCGGTGCTCGGTTTGATCGCCGGCAGCCTCGGCAAATTCGGCCGCGACATCAGCCTGCTGATGCAGACCGAAGCCGCTGAGGTGTTCGAGCCTTCAGCGCCGGGCAAGGGCGGTTCGTCGACCATGCCGCACAAACGCAATCCGGTTGGCGCAGCGGTGTTGATCGGTGCGGCGACGCGTGTGCCGGGTCTGGTCTCGACGCTGTTCAGCGCGATGCCGCAGGAGCACGAACGCAGCCTCGGTTTGTGGCATGCCGAGTGGGAAACCTTGCCGGAAATCTGCTGCCTGGTTTCCGGTTCGCTGCAACAGGCTAAATTGCTCGCTGAGGGTCTGGAAGTCGACGCTGAGCGCATGGCGCGCAATCTCGAACTGACCCAAGGGCTGGTGCTCGCCGAAGCGGTGAGCATCGTCCTCGCGCAACGGGTCGGCCGCGACACCGCGCATCATCTGCTCGAACAATGCTGCAAACGCGCGGTGGCCGAGCAGCGTCATTTGCGCGCCGTACTCGCTGACGAACCGCAAGTCACCGCCGAATTGAGCAGTGCTGAACTCGATCATCTTTTGAACCCCGCCCATTACCTCGGCCAGGCGAAAACCTGGGTCGAGCGTGCGGTGGCCGAACACAACGCATTGTCTGTCTGAAAGGAGAGGGCTGTGGTTTTCGTTCAACTCGCCGATGGCGAACTGCACTATCAAATAGACGGCCCGGTCGATGCGCCGGTGCTGGTGCTGTCCAACTCGTTGGGCACTGATCTGCACATGTGGGACGCGCAGATGCCGGCATTTACCGAGCATTTCCGCGTGCTGCGTTTCGACACCCGTGGTCACGGCAAATCACTGGTGACGCCAGGCCCCTACAGCATCGAGCAACTCGGTCACGACGTACTCGGTTTGCTGGATGCGTTGCACATTGATCGCGCGCATTTCTGCGGACTGTCGATGGGCGGCCTGATCGGGCAGTGGCTGGGGATCAATGCCGGGCATCGTCTGCACAAGCTGATCGTGTGCAACACGGCGGCAAAAATCGGCGATCCGACGGTGTGGAATCCGCGCATCGAAACCGTGCTGCGTGATGGCGCGGCAGCGATGGTTGCTCTGCGCGATGCATCCATTGCTCGCTGGTTTACCCCGGATTTTTCCGCTGCACATCCGGCCGCAGCCAAGCAGATTACCGACATGCTCGCGGCGACTTCGCCTGAAGGGTATGCGGCCAATTGCGCGGCGGTGCGTGATGCCGATTTCCGCGAGCAACTGGCTTCGATCAATGTGCCGTTGCTGGTGATTGCCGGCACCGAAGATGCGGTGACGCCGCCGGCCGGTGGGCATTTCATTCAGGAGCATGTGCGCGGTGCCGAGTACGCCGAGTTCTATGCGGCGCACCTGTCGAACGTGCAGGCCGGTGCTGATTTCAGTGATCGCGTATTGGCGTTTCTAAACGCCTGACAAGGGGATTTTCGTGGACGAGAAACAACGTTACGACGACGGCATGCAAGTGCGCCGCGCGGTGTTGGGCGATGCGCACGTCGATCGCAGCCTGACCACGCTGACCGAGTTTAACTCGGAATTTCAGGAGATGATCACCCGGCATGCCTGGGGCGATATCTGGACGCGCCCGGGCTTGCCTCGGCACACGCGCAGTTTGATTACCATCGCCATGCTGATCGGCATGAACCGCGAAGGCGAGCTGAAACTGCATTTGCGCGCGGCGGCTAATAATGGCGTGAGCCGCGGCGAGATCAAGGAAGTGATCATGCAGAGCGCGATTTACTGCGGGATTCCGGCGGCGAATGCGACGTTTCATTTGGCCGAAACGGTGTGGGATGAGTTGGGTACCGAATCCCGCGAGTGACGGCTGAAACCGAAAAAGATCGCAGCCTTCAAACCCTGGCAACAATAAATATCCGCTTGAACGCAAACAACGTATGCCCATCCGCCTCTTGCGGATACTGCGCGTGCACCCGCATCAGATAGTGATAAATAAACCGCGCCTGCTCCGCTGAATCCAGCGCCTGCATCACTGGCCGCAGCGCCGAGACCTTCACCCAGTCATACACCGGCGATTTGCCGTCGACCACCTGCAACTGCTCGGTCTCCCAGATATCCAGCGACGTGGTCAGCGGCGCCAGCAAACGGTAGTAATCCTCCAGCGCCAACAACGGCCGCGCCGCCATACGCTGGCGCAGTTCCGGCGTGCCCAATGGCGTGCCGCCGATACCGCCGTCTTCGAGGGTTTCCAGCATCAGCCGATACCACAACGCATCGCGCCAGTCCGGCATATGCGCGGCCAGGCAGCCGCCGGCGTTGAGCTGGCCGAGCAGGCGCGGCAGCAGCGTTTCATGACCATCAATAAAGTGCAGCACGGCGGCGGCAAACAGCAGATCCGCCGGTTGTTCGGGCTGCCAGTCAAGCAAGTCGCATTGTTGCCATGAGGCGTTGATCGGCAGGGCGCGTGCCTCGTCGAGCATTTGCGCTGAACTGTCGATGCCCAGCAAGTGCGCCTGGGGCCAGCGCTCGGCCAACAAGCGGGTGGCGATGCCGGTGCCGCAACCGAGGTCAACAATGTGTTTGGGGTTGTGCTGGTCGACACGGTCGAGCAATTCATTGACCGGGCGTTGCCTGAGGCGGGAAAACTGCTGGTACGCCTTGGCGTTCCAGTCAGGTGCTGCTTCTTTGAGTCGGGTGATCATGAGGTCGTCCTCTGGTGATCAACAGTGTCTTCCGATGACAGCCTGGCTCAAGTCTTTAGGGGACCAACATCAACAGATAACGGAAGTGGGAAGGGGCGTACACCTGAGTCCTTCAGGTTTTTTAACTTTACCTGCCGGCCGGCAAATCACCACTCATCCAGACCAATGGCACAAATCCCTGTAGGAGCTGCCGAAGGCTGCGATCTTTTAAAAAACAGAATCAAAAGATCGCAGCCTGCGGCAGCTCCTACAGGGTGGATTTGTGTTTAGAGGAGGCTGATCGGGTAACTGACAATCAAACGATTCTCGTCGAATTCGTTATTGCTGAAATCCCGGCGCATGGTCGAGTTGCGCCATCTGACGTTGAGATCCTTGAGCGTGCCGCTCTGCACGGTGTAGCCCAGTTCCGATTCGCGGCCCCATTCCTTGCCGTCAGTGATGGTGCCGGTGTGTACGTTGTCGCCGCTGATGTAACGGTTCATCAGGGTCAGGCCGGGCACGCCCAACGCGGCGAAGTTGTAGTCGTGGCGCAGCTGCCACGAGCGTTCCTGCGCGTTGTCATAACTGGCGTTGTAACTGTCGTTGGCCAGCGTGCCGCCGCTGGTGCCGTTGACGCGCATCCATGCGCTGTCGCCGCTGAGTTTTTGCAGGCCGACGTAGAAGGTGTTGCCGCCGTATCGGGCCGAGAACATCCCCGACCAGGTCTTGTTGTCGAGATCGCCGGCGCGCGCGCTGCCGTCGTCCTTGCCGTAGAAGAAACCGAGGTTGGCGCCCAGCGTCCAGTCGCCCAGCGGTTGGCTGTGCGTCAGGTTGACGTATTGCTGGCTGTAGATGTCCTTGAGTTCAGCGTTCCACAAGCCGATCTGTGTGCGTTTTTCGTTGAACACATATTCGCCGCCCTGAAAGTTGAAACGATCCGAGGTGAACGCCGCTTTGCCGGTCATCGACATGTCACTCATGCTGCTGTCGTCGCGTGGACTGTTGGCGCGGAACTGGCCGCCATAGAGGGTCAGGCCGTCGATTTCTTTCGACGTAATCTGACCGCCACGAAAGGTTTGCGGCAGCGAGCGACCGTCGTCCGAACGCAGGATCGGCAGCACCGGCATCCATTCGCCGACCTTCACTTCGGTCTGGGAAAATTTCGCCTTGAACGCGACGTTGGTGCGGCCGAAGTTATCCGCCGGGCGACCGTCGTGATCCAGCGGCAACAACTGCGTGCCGCCCGTGCCTTTACCGCCATCGAGTTTCAACGAATACAAACCCAGCACGTCCATGCCGAAGCCGACGGTGCCTTGGGTGAAGCCGGATTTGGCGTCGAGGATGAAGTTCTGCGTCCACTCTTCAGCCTTGCCCTGCGCCTTGGTCGGGTTGGTGAAGTTGCGGTTGATGTAGTAGTTGCGCAGGTTGAGGTTGACCTTGGCCCCTTCAATAAACCCCGCTTCTTCAGCCGCGACGGGGAGGGCGGCACCCGCCAGGGCCAGGGCGATCAGGCCGGGAAATGCGTAGGGCGCAGGGGAGGAGGTCATAGCTGGGTCTCTCTTGTTTTTTTGAGGCAAACGGAATGCGCTGCGGCCGTTTTTGTGGCGCAGAAATACGATGGATTCAGGGGGCGGAGCGGCGGCGATCAGCCGGACGGAGCAGGGCGTGGGAGCATGTGGCGAACCTGTTGTTATTGGTTTTGTGGCTCGAATGGTGCGGGGGGCGGATGTTTTGATTCAATTGGTAAAAGCGGGTTTTGGGCGATTATCGAACAGCATTGAAGATCAAAAGATCGCAGCCTTCGGCAGCTCCTACAGGGGATCGCATTTCAAATGTAGGAGCTGCCGAAGGCTGCGATCTTTTGATCTTCAGGCAACAAAAAGCCCACCAATCGGTGGGCTTCTTGTGTTCAGCAGATGATCAGAACAATCTCATCTTCGGCGCTTCTTCTTTCACCGGCTCGTTCTTCGCGGTTTGCGAATTCCAGCCGCCACCCAAAGCCTTGTACAGGTTGACCGCGCTGGTCAGCTGCGCGAGGCGGTCGGTGATCAGCGCTTGTTGCGCGCTGAACAGCTGACGCTGGGCATCGAGGAAGGTCAGGTTGCTGTCGACACCGATGCGGTAACGACGCTCGGCCAGGCGGTAGTAATCCTGGTTGGCCTGAACGAAGTCACGCTGCGCTTGCAGCTGCTCGGTGTAGGTCTGGCGGGCGGCCAGGCCATCGGCGACTTCCTGGAAGGCGGTTTGAATCGACTTCTCGTAGTTCGCCACGCCAATGTCCTTCTGGATCTTGGCGTAGTCGAGGCTGGCGCGCAGGCTGCCGGCGTTGAAGATCGGCAGGTTGATCTGCGGCGAGAACAGCCACGTCCCCGAACCACCCTTGAACAGACCGGACAGATCCGGGCTCAGGGTGCCCGCGTTGGCGGTCAGGCTGATGCTCGGGAAGAACGCTGCACGGGCCGCGCCGATGTTGGCGTTGGCCGCTTTCAGGTTGTGCTCGGCTTGCAGAATGTCCGGACGACGTTGCAGCAGATCCGATGGCAGACCCGGCGGTACGTCGCTGAGCAGATCATCCGACAGCGGTTTGGCCGCTTGCAGATTGGCCGGGATACCGGTGCCGAGCAGCAGGGTCAGGCTGTTTTCGTCCTGAGCGACCTGGCGGGTGTAGCGCGCCAGTTGCGCACGGGCGTTTTCCACCGAGGTACGCGACTGCGCCAGATCCAGTGCCGAAGCGACACCGACTTCGTTGCTGCGGCTGGTCAGCTTGTAGCTTTCTTCAAAGGCACCGAGGGTGTCTTGAGTCAGCTTGAGCAGTTCCTTGTCCGCTTGCCAGGTCAGGTAAGCATTGGCGACGCTGGCGACCAGACTGATCTGGGTGCTGCGACGCGCTTCTTCCGTGGCGAAGTATTGTTGCAGCGCTTGTTCGCTCAGGCTGCGAACGCGACCGAACAGGTCGAGTTCGTAGGCGCTGATGCCAACGGTGGCCGAGTACGAGCTGCTGATCATCGACTCGCCGGTCTGCGAAGCGCGTTCCGGAAGACGTTGACGGCTGCCGGAACCATTGGCCGAAATCGCCGGGTACAAGTCAGCACGCTGAATGCGGTATTGAGCCGCGTAAGCGTCGATGTTCAGTGCCGCGACACGCAGGTCACGGTTGTTTTCCAGCGACACCTGGATCAGCTGTTGCAGGGCAGGGTCGTGGAAAAACTGCTTCCAGCCCTGCTCGGCAGCGGCTTGCGCCGGTGCCTGGGCCGGCGAGTACGCCGGCCCTTGCGGGTACTGGCCTGCGACCGGAGCCTCAGGCTGCTGATAATCAGGTATCAGCGAGCAACCGCTCAGCACGAAGGCGGCGACTGCGATGGAGAGTAGCGACTTGCTCATTGGCCAGCCTCTTTAGGAGTTTCTTTAGCTTTGTCATCTGGATCGGCGATTTTACGCTGGCCGATGGACGAAACCGTAACGAAGAACAGTGGAACCCAGAAGACCGCCAGGATCGTGGCTGTGAGCATACCGCCAATTACGCCGGTACCGATCGCGTGTTGGCTGCCCGAACCGGCACCGGTGGAGATCGCCAACGGTACAACACCGAGGACGAAGGCCAGCGACGTCATGATGATCGGTCGCAGACGCATGCGGCAGGCTTCGATCGCCGCATCACGCAGGCTACGCCCTTGTTCATGCAGTTCCTTGGCGAACTCGACGATCAGAATGGCGTTTTTAGCCGCCAGACCGATGGTCGTCAACAGACCCACCTGGAAGTACACGTCGTTGGACAGACCGCGCAGGCTGGTGGCCAGCAGCGCACCGATGATCCCCAGCGGCACCACGAGCATAACGGCGATCGGGATCGACCAGCTCTCGTACAGCGCCGCCAGACACAGGAACACCATCAGCAGCGACAGGGCGTACAGCGCCGGCGCTTGCGAACCCGACAGACGTTCTTCATATGACAGACCGGTCCAGGAGATACCGACACCCGCCGGCAGCTTCTTGGCGATCGCTTCGACTTCGGCCATCGCATCACCGGTGGAGTAACCCGGCGCCGGAGAACCGAGGATCTCCATCGCTTCTACACCGTTGTAACGCGCCAGTTTCGGCGAACCGTAGATCCACTCGCCCTTGGCGAATGCGGAGAACGGCACCATGGTTCCGGCGCTGTTGCGCACGTACCATTTCTTCATGTCTTCGGGGCTCATGCGAGCACCAGCCTGACCTTGCACGTACACCTTCTTCACCCGACCACGGTCGATGAAGTCGTTGACGTAGCTACTACCGAAGGAAATCGACAGGGTGCTGTTGATGTCGGAAATGCTCACACCCAGGGCGCGCGCTTTCTCGTCATCAATTTCCAGGTGGTATTGCGGCTCGTCGTTCAGGCCGTTCGGACGTACCTGGTAGAGCACCTTGCTCTGCGCGGCCAGACCGAGGAACTGGTTACGCGCTTCCATCAACTTGTCGTGACCGATACCGGCACGGTCTTGCAGGAACACGTCGAAACCGGTGGCGTTACCCAACTCCAGTACCGCTGGCGGGGCGAAAGCAAACACCATCGCGTCGCGGAAGGTGAAGAAGTGCTGTTGCGCACGCTGGGCGAGGGCAAACACGCTGTTGCTGGCGTCACGCTCGTCCCACGGTTTGAGCATGATGAACGCCAGACCCGAGCTCTGCCCACGACCGGCGAAGTTGAAGCCGTTCACGGTGAACACCGAGGCCACCGCACCGGACTCTTTCTCCAGCAGGTAGGAACGCATTTCGTCGATGACGACTTGGGTACGTTCAGCACTGGAACCGGCCGGGGTTTGCACCTGGGCGAACAGTACGCCCTGGTCTTCTTCCGGCAGGAACGCGGTCGGAATGCGCGTGAACAGCCAGATCATGCCAACCACGATCAGCAGATACGCCAGCAGATACGGGGCTTTGCGCGACAGCATGTTGCCAACGCCGCGCTCGTAGCTGCGAACGCCACGGTCGAAGTTACGGTTGAACCAGCCGAAGAAGCCTTTTTTCGGTGTGCCGTGCTCGCCTTTCGGAATCGCTTTGAGCATGGTGGCGCAGAGCGCCGGGGTGAAGATCAGCGCAACCAATACCGACAGGGCCATGGCCGAGACGATGGTGATCGAGAACTGCTTGTAGATCACACCGGTGGAACCGCTGAAGAACGCCATCGGCAGCAATACCGCCGACAGCACCAGCGCAATACCGACCAGTGCGCCCTGGATCTGGCCCATGGACTTCTTGGTCGCTTCCTTCGGTGACAAGCCTTCTTCGCTCATCACCCGCTCGACGTTTTCCACCACAACGATGGCATCGTCCACCAGCAAGCCGATGGCCAACACCATACCGAACATGGTCAGGGTGTTGATGCTGAAGCCGAACGCCGCGAGGATGCCGAATGTACCGAGCAATACCACCGGTACAGTCATCGTGGTGATGACGGTGGCGCGGAAGTTTTGCAGGAACAGGAACATCACCAGGAACACCAGCACGATCGCTTCGACCAGGGTTTCAACCACACCCTTGATCGATTCGGTCACCACCGGAGTGGTGTCGTACGGGAATACCACTTCCATGCCTTCCGGGAAGAACGGCTTGAGCTCGTCAATCGTCTTGCGCAGGGCTTTGGCGGTGTCGAGGGCGTTGGCGCCGTTGGCCAGTTTTACAGCCAGACCGGACGACGGCTTGCCGTTGAACTGAGCCGAAATGGTCGAGTTTTCGCCACCCAGACCGACATCGGCGACGTCACCAATGCGAACTTGCGAACCGTCCTGATTGACCTTCAGCAGAATCGCCTTGAACTGCTCGGCAGTCTGCAGACGGGTCTTGCCGATGATCGTGGCGTTCAGTTGCTGGCCAGGCAGCGCCGGCAAACCGCCGAGCTGACCGGAGGAGACCTGGACGTTCTGCGCCGAGATCGCGGAGCTGACGTCGGCCGGGGTCAGGTTGAATTTGTTCAACTTGGCCGGGTCGAGCCAGATGCGCATCGCGTACTGGGCACCGAAGACCTGGAAGTCACCGACACCGGCGGTTCGCGAGATCGGATCCTGCATGTTCGACACGATGTAGTTGGACAAGTCGTCCTTGGTCATGCTGCCGTCACGCGATACCACGCCGATCACCAAGAGGAAGTTTTTCACTGCCTTGGTCACACGGATACCTTGTTGCTGCACTTCCTGCGGCAACAGCGGGGTGGCCAGGTTCAGCTTGTTCTGAACCTGAACCTGCGCGGTGTCGGAGTTGGTGCCTTGCTCGAAGGTCGCGGTGATGGTCATGCTGCCGTCGGAGTTACTTTCCGACGACACATAACGCAGGTTGTCGATACCGTTGAGCTGCTGCTCGATGACCTGAACCACTGTGTCCTGCACGGTTTGCGCCGAAGCGCCCGGGTAGGTCACGGAGATCGCAATGGCCGGTGGCGCAATGCTCGGGTACTGGTTGATCGGCAATTTCAGGATCGAAAGTGCCCCGACCAGCATGATCACCAGGGCAATTACCCAAGCGAAAATCGGACGGTCGATGAAGAATTTTGACATGAGTTACTCCCCTTTGCCGCCAGCGGCTTTGTCAGCAGGCTGAGCGGGGGCCGGGTTCTTTTTCGCTACGTTGGTGGCTTCGGTCGGGTTCACTTGCACGCCCGGACGAACGTATTGCAGGCCTTCGGTGATCAGACGATCGCCGGCTTTCAGGCCGTCTTCGATCAGCCACTGGCTGCCGACGGTGCGGCTGGCCTTGAGCTGACGCAGCTCGACCTTGTTGTCGGCGCCAACGACCAGTGCGGTCGGGGTGCCTTTGAGGTCGCGGGTCACGCCTTGTTGCGGTGCCAGAATCGCTGCAGCGTTAACACCGGCCTGCAATTGAGCACGGACGAACATGCCCGGCAGCAGGGTGTGATCCGGGTTCGGGAACACGGCGCGCAGGGTCACGGAACCGGTAGTCGGGTCGACCGACACTTCGGAGAATTCCAGCTTACCGTCGAGCTTGTACTGGCTGCCGTCTTCCAGGGTCAGCTTGACCGCTGCCGAGTTCTCGCCGGATTTTTGCAGGCGACCGCTTTCCAGCTCGCGGCGCAGTTCCAGCAATTCAACCGAAGACTGGGTCACGTCGACGTAAATCGGATCCAGCTGCTGGATCGTTGCCATGGCGTCGGTCTGGCCATTGTTGACCAGTGCACCTTCGGTGACCGAAGAGCGACCGATACGGCCGGAGATCGGCGCGTAAACCTTGGTGTAACGCACGTTGATCTGCGCGCTCTGCAACGACGCTTCCGATTCCATGCGGTTGGACACGGCGGTGTCGTATTCCTGACGGCTGACGGCTTGTTCATCGACCAGTTGCTTGTAGCGATCGGAGATCGACTTGGTCGAACGCAGGTTGGCTTCGGCGCTTTTCAGGGTCGCTTCGTACACGGCTGGATCGATCTGATACAGCTGCTGGCCGGCTTTGACGTCGCCACCTTCCTTGAACAGACGCTTGAGAATGATGCCGTTGACCTGTGGTCGAACTTCGGCAACGCGGAACGCGCTGGTGCGGCCCGGCAGTTCCGAGGTGAGGGTAAAGGCTTGTGGTTGCAGGGTAACGACGCCGACCTGAGGGGGCGGAGCGGCCGGTGCCGCTTCTTCCTTTTTACATCCGCTGAGCAGCGATGCCAGGGCGACGGCAGTGACCAGAGCGGTAACAGCTGGCTTGAATTGCATGAAAATCCTCGGGTCAGGCGCGCAAAAAGCGCACAAGAAGTGTGGAAGGGTAAAAAAAGGGTACAGGGTGGATAAGTAGCTTGCTAAGGAATATACTTACGTTCATGGTTGTTTGTAAACACCTTGGCGTCGTACCCACCCTGTTACAAAAGTCGTCGCAAGGTAAGAAATTGTAGGCCGGGGAGCCGATCCGCGAGAGATCACCCCCTCTTTATTCAGCGGATATTCAGCCATCCCTGAAACATCCTGTTTGAGGTTTTACTGCCATGGTCCGTCGTACCAAAGAGGAAGCTCAGGAAACCCGCAACCAGATTCTGGAAGCGGCGGAGAAAGCCTTTTATGAAAGGGGCGTCGCTCGTACGACGCTGGCGGACATCGCGACCCTTGCCGGCGTCACGCGTGGCGCTATTTATTGGCATTTCAGCAATAAAGCCGACCTGCTTCAGGCCATGCTCGACACCCTGCACGAAACGCTGGATGAGCTGGCCAAGGCCAGCGAGAGCGAGGACGAACTCGATCCGCTGGGCTGCATGCGCAAGCTGTTGATTCATTTGTTTCATCAAATTGCACTGGACCCGAAAACCCGGCGTATTAACGAAATTCTGTTTCATAAGTGCGAATTCACCGATGAAATGTGCGATTTGCGCCAGCAGCGCCGGTCGGCCAGCCTCGAATGCAATGATCGCATCGGGCTGACCCTGCGTAATGCGGTAAATCGCGGCCAGTTGCCGGAAGATCTCGACACTGCCCGTGCGGCCATCAGCATTCATGCCTATATTGATGGCCTCCTGTACGGATGGCTTCTGGCACCGGACAGCTTTGAGCTGCATGCCGAGGCCGAGCGTTGGGTCGATACAGGGTTGGATATGCTGCGCCTGAGCCCCAGCCTGCGCAAATGAAACAAAATGCGTAATTGGCACAGCTTATGTCAATTGGCGCGGGCGAAAACGCCGTTTTTCACCCGCGCGGTGCAAAACAGGCTGCTTTTATATACGTATAGGCTTTTCGATGACAGCCAGCGGGCTACGTATTTTGTAGGGAATTTGTTTCGATCACGTTAATCACGGGTGCGCTTTACCTGGTCGGGTGGTTATCGGGCCGGATTTCTGGAAAGCGGCATTTGGCCGGATTGAACTGAAGAACTATGGCCGCTTTAACTGATGCTGATGATCACACTGTAGCTGTAAGGTTTTTCGGATTGCTGTCGCGATATCCTGGATGTTACTTTGATTGGACTGGTATTTAGCACGACAGCGCTGTGACGTCGATCAGGTACTTCCTGTGGATTGAAACTAAAGGGGTCGTACGGCTTATTAATTTTTAAAGATGTCGAGAACTCAAAAGTTTCATGTTCGCTTGCAAAAGTAAAATCATGATCTACTTTTGTCGAACGCGTCGATTTTCCGCCCATGCGTTTAGGTATTTCACTGCGAAGTATGAACGAAGAGTATTGGAAGGGTTCGATTGTGTAATCTTCCAGATCATGTTCGCTGGTGTCCCAGCTGGAGCCGGTGAGCTTGAATGTGCGGTAGGCACCGTTATAGATGTACACGATGACACTGGTGTGGGATTTGATTCGGCTCACTGCATCCCAGTCTTCCAGCTCCTGCTGTTGGGTTTCTTCAACGAGCTCATTGAAACGGTTTTTTACTTTCTGATCGGTCTCGAAGACGGCCGATAGGTTGTTGGATAATTCTTCAAAGCTTGAAGATGAGGAAAGAGACTGGAAAAAGTGGTTGATGCTTTGGGTTAATTCTTCAGAAGAGTTTATTTTGTCTAGTGTTGATTGTTCCGAAGTCTCTGTCGGGCGGTTGTTTTCCATGATGCAAACACCTTAGGTTGATTTGAGTGATATAAAATATCAGGCATTTTTCAAACTTTCCTGTTAGCTGTGTAAAGGTTGATTTCGTAATGTAAGACGTTAAGTCAATAAAAAGCCCCGGCTCTTTCGAGTCGGGGCTTTTGGGCTTTGACGATATTACTTACAACGTCGGATAGTCGATGTAACCGACCGGCCCCTTAGCGTAGAACAACTCCGGACGCGCTTCATTCAACGGCGCATCAGCCTGCAAACGCGCCGGCAGATCCGGGTTGGCAATAAACGGCACGCCAAACGCCACAGCGTCAGCCTTGCCACTCGCCAGCCACGCGTTGGCGCTGTCCTTGGTGAAGCGTTCGTTGGCGATGTACGGGCCACCGAAAGCTTCTTTCAGTTGCGGGCCGAGGCTGTCGGCGCCTTCTTTCTCACGGGAGCAGATGAACGCGATACCGCGCTTGCCTAGCTCACGGGCGACGTAGGTGAAGGTTTCGGCCAGGTTGTCGTCGCCCATGTCATGGGAGTCGGCGCGTGGTGCCAGGTGCACACCGACGCGGCCAGCGCCCCAGACTTCGATCGCAGCGTCAGTCACTTCCAGCAGCAGGCGCGCACGGTTTTCCAGGGAACCGCCGTAGTTATCGGTGCGCTGGTTGGTGCTGCTTTGCAGGAACTGGTCGAGCAGGTAGCCGTTGGCGCCATGGATTTCCACGCCGTCAAACCCGGCGGCTTTGGCGTTCTCGGCACCGGTGCGGTAGGCGTCGACGATGTCGGCGATTTCAGCGGTTTCCAGTGCGCGTGGTGTTGGGTAGTCGGCCATCGGGCGAACCAGGCTGACGTGACCTTTTGGCTGGATGGCGCTCGGTGCAACCGGCGCTTCACCGTTGAGGTACGACGGATGCGAGACGCGGCCGACGTGCCACAGTTGCAGGAAGATCTTGCCGCCAGCGCCGTGAATGGCTTTGGTCACATTGGACCAGCCGCGCACTTGGTCGTTGGACCAGATGCCCGGGGTGTCCGGATAGCCGACGCCCATTGGCGTTACCGAAGTGGCTTCGCTGAGGATCAGGCCGGCGGAAGCACGTTGTACGTAGTATTCAGCCATCAACGCGTTCGGTACGCGGCCTTCATCGGCGCGGCAGCGGGTCAGCGGGGCCATGATGATGCGGTTGGCCAGTTCGACGTCGCCGAGTTTGATGGGATCAAAAATAGTTGCCATGTCTACAACCCTCGTAAAAGTGAAAGTTAATCAGTGAGTCGCGGGGGCCAGATCGGCATTGCCGTTCTGACGGAAAGTAATCAGGGTCACCAGCAGGGCGAGCACTGCCAGGGCGGCGGCCGCGAGTGGCACACTGGTCAGGCCATAGCCGTGGGCGATGACGCTGCCGCCGACCCAGGCGCCGAGGGCGTTGCCGACGTTGAAGGCGCCGATGTTCAGGGTCGAGACCAGGTTCGGTGCAGCTTTGCCGAAGGTCACCACGTTGACTTGCAGTGCAGGCACGGCGGCGAAACACGCGGTGGCCCAGAGGAACAGAGTGATTTCAGTCGGGATCAGCGCGACGCTGGTCCAGGTCAGCACGGTGGAGACCACGGCCATGACGATGAATACGCCGATCAACGTGGCGGCCATGCCTTTGTCGGCGAGCTTGCCGCCGATGATGTTGCCGACAGTCAGACCGAGGCCGATCAACATCAGCGTCCAGGTCACGCCACGTGGCGAGACGCCGGTGACTTCGCCAAGCAGCGGCGCCACGTAAGTGAACACGGTGAAGACGGACGCGGCGAACAGCGCAGTCATGCTTAGCGACAACCAGATCCCCGCACCTTTGAGGGCGGCGAGTTCGGCGCGCATGTCGAGTTTTTCTTCATCACGCTTGGCCGGCAGGAAGCGGATCAGGCCGATCAGCGCGATCACACCAATCACGGTCACCGCCCAGAAAGTCGAGCGCCAGCCGTATTGCTGACCCAGCGCAGTGCCCAGTGGAACGCCAAGCACGTTGGCCAGCGTCAGCCCGGTGAACATCAATGCGACGGCGGAAGCGCGTTTGTTGGCCGGCACCAGATTGGCGGCAACGACCGAACCGATACCGAAGAAAGCGCCGTGGCAGAGGGCCGTGACTACACGGGCGAACATCAACACGTTGTAGTCACTGGCGACGGCGCAGAGCAGGTTGCCGACAATAAAAATGCCCATCAACGCGACCAGTGCCGCCTTGCGCGGCAGTTTGGCGGTGGCCAGTGCCATGAACGGCGCACCGATGGCCACGCCCAAGGCGTAACCAGTCACCAGCCAGCCGGCGCCGGGGATCGACACACCGAGGTCAGCCGCGACATCGGGCAGCAGGCCCATGATGACGAATTCGGTGGTGCCGATGGCAAAGGCGCTCAAGGCGAGGATGAGTAGCGAGAGGGGCATGCGGGTTTCCTTGTCGGCTGGCTGACGTTAAGGGTCAGAGCTCTTTACTGAGGGTGCTGAGGAACGCCTGGATCACGTCCTCGTTACGTTTGAAAAAATGCCACTGCCCGGCCTTCTGGCTGCTGATCAGCCCGGCGCGTTGCAACGTTGCGAGGTGTGCAGAAACGGTCGACTGCGACAGGCCGCAGCGTTGATCGATCTGCCCGGCGCAAATGCCGTACTCGTGGTTGTGCAACTGTTCCGGGAATTCGCCTTTCGGGTCTTTCAGCCAGTTGAGGATGTCTCGCCGTACTGGGTGCGCCAGGGCTTTTATTATTTCGTCGAGGTCAAGGTTCATGGCAGGGTGCTCGGTTGTGTACAACGCTATATCGCGATGAGGCGAACTTTAAATCGGTACTTCGCGATATACCAATATGATTTTGGTCTGATGAGCGCATAAATCGGTATATCGGGTTATAACGATATGGTGGGGTGTCGATTGCGGGGCGCGGTGCTAAGCTGCGCCCATGAACTATCTCGCACATTTGCACCTCGGTGGCCAGCGCCCCGGGCAATTACTCGGCAGCCTGTATGGCGACTTCGTCAAAGGGCGGCTGCAAGGGCAGTTTGCGCCGGAGGTGGAAGCGGCGATTCAGCTGCATCGCCGAATTGACGTGTTCACCGATCGCCATCCGCTGGTGGATGTCGCGTTGGGGCGGTTTACCGAAACGCGGCGGCGTTATGCCGGGATCGTGCTTGATGTGTTTTTTGATCATTGTCTGGCGCGGGATTGGACGTTGTATGCCGATCGGCCGTTGGCGGTTTTTACGGCGGATGTGTATCGGGTACTGACCCACGAGCGGGAATTGCCCGAGCGACTGGCGAAGATTGCGCCGCATATGGTTGCCAATGACTGGTTGGGTTCGTATCAGGAATTTGAAGTGCTGGAACAGGTCTTGCGCGGGATCTCGCGGCGGTTGAGCCGGCCCGAGGAACTGGCGGGGGCGATGCAGGAATTGCGGCGGTTGTATGAGCCGTTGAGTGAAGACTTCAGATTGTTCTACCCACATCTCCAGGATTTTGCTGGGTTGCGGGGTTAAGCAAAATCAAAAGATCGCAGCCTTCGGCAGCTCCTACAGGGATCGGTGTAGGAGCTGCCGAAGGCTGCGATCTTTTGCTTTTCAAGCGGCTATCAGGTCGCCGGTGCGACGCGGTTCGGCAGGTTTCGCCACCTCACCAAACAACACCTTCTGCACCGCCTGCTGCGCTTCAAACGCCAGCGCTGCACGCTCGCGCCCCTGACAGGCAATCGGCTTGAGCAGGTGCACTTCAACGTCGCCGCAATCATTGCTGAACAAACGCATCAAGTGCGACAGCAAATCATCGTCGCCAATAAACGGCGCCAGCGTATCGATCTCGCCGTCGCGCAGATAACGAATCGCCACCGGTTGCAGCATCACCTCCGAATCAATCGCCGCCGACAGCAAGCGACCGTGAAAGGTGCGCAGCGAGCGGCCATCCGTGGTGGTGCCTTCCGGGAACATCAGCAGCGGATGCGCGGTTTGCAGGTGACGGGTCATTTGCTTGCGAATCAACTGGCTATCGCCCGAACCGCGACGGATAAACAGACTGCCAGCCTTCGCCGCGAGCCAACCGGCGACCGGCCAGGTGCGCACTTCAGCCTTGGACAGAAACGACAGCGGCGTGAGCATGCCGAGCAGCGGAATATCCGTCCACGACACATGATTGCTCACCCACAACATCGGCTGCTTCGGCAGCTCGCCGTGCACGGTCACGCGAAAGGGCAGGGCATTGCCCAAGCGCGCCATGAAAAAGCGCGACCAACGCTGGCGACGTTCCATCGAATGCGCCAGACCAATCCGTTCAAAAACGCCGAAGACACCGGCCATGGTCAGCCCCAGTGTCACCACGATCAGCACTCGCGCAATCCGCGCGTACACCCGCAACCGGCTCATCACACGGCCGCCTTGAAGTGCTTGGCGTAGCGCGGGCAGAGTTCGTCGCGCTTGAGCAGGATGAATACGTCGGCGACCTGAAAATCTTCGTCCCAGCACGGCTCGCCGCAGATCTTTGCGCCAAGACGCATGTAGGCCTTGAGCAGCGGCGGCATTTCCGCGATCACGTTCGATGGAATATCCAGCGTCGGCAGCGGTTTTTTCGGCTCGGCGCGCAGGTGTTCGGTGCACAGATAACGTTCGCGCAGACGCTGCATGATCGCGTGCGCCTGCACGCCGCCGTCCTGCATCGGGATGCTCGCGCAACCCATCAAATAGCTGTAGCCGCCCTGATTCAACACCTCGGCCAACTCGCCCCACAACACGGCGATGGTGCCGCCATTGCGGTACGCCGGGTCGACGCAGGTGCGGCCGATTTCGAGGATCGGGCCTTGCAGATGCGCGAGGCCGTGCAAGCTGAATTCTTCTTCGCTGTAGAACTTGCCGAGGCTGCTGGCGGCGGTGTGATCGAGCAAACGCGTGGTCGCCACCAGACGCCCGGTGTTCAAATCACGCACGCCGATGTGGCTGCAGTGAACATCATAATCATCCATGTCCAGACCCAGTTCCGCGCCTTTCAGCTTGGCGTTGAACTCGCCGCTGAACACGTTGAATCGCAGGGCCTGGGCTTGCTGCAAGGCCTCGGCGCCGATCAGGCGTTCGGCTTGCAGGCGGCGTTCATTGCCGGTGTCGCTGATGCGGGCGATCTGAGTCATGTGAATCTCCGTACGGGCCTTGAACCCGTCGTGGGTTGCAGCCGATCGACTTTCTTTATGCAGCCGTGTTGTGCAAAGTCAGGCTATGTAGCCCCGGTGTCATCGCCATGAACGTTCGGTGATGCTTATATGACAGCCCACAAGGAGCCTCTTATGCCCTGGCCAGATCTGCTGCAAAGCCGTGAACGATTGCCCGCCGTTGCTGACCTTGCCGAGGGTTTTGCGACGTTGTTGCAGCAGTTGGGCAACGTGACGCCGTTCGAATTGGCGGTCGCCGGTGGGCGGCGAATGGCGACGCCGGGGCTGGCTTTTCTGGTCGGTTATCAGGCGGCGTTGCGCATGTTGTGGCCGAGTGCGCCGCTGAGCCTTGGCGCTTTGTGTGCGACCGAACAGCGCAGTCTGCGCCCGGCAGACATGCAGACGCGGCTGACGGATTTGCGTCTGAGCGGACGCAAGGATTTCGTCACCGCCGGTGATGCGGCGGATTGGTTGTTGATCGCGGCGCGCAGTGAAGAGCCCGGCGAAAGTCCGCGCCTGAGTCTGGCCGTGGTCTACCCCGGCGAGCCCGGCGTGAGCGTGGAGAAATTGCCGGCGCTGCCGTTGATGCCGGACATCAGTCATGGACGCTTGTTGCTGGATGGCGCGCTGTGTGAGTTGTTGGCCGGGGATGGTTGGGATGCGTATGTAAAGCCGTTTCGCACGCTGGAAGATGTTTATGTGCTGAGTGCGATGACCGCGTGGCTGTATGGCGTTGGGCAGGGCAGCGATTGGCCGCAGACGCTGCTATTGCGTTTGCTGGCGCTGTTGGCCGGGTGTGCGGAGGCGAGTCGGCAGCCGCCGAATAATCCGGCCGGGCATGTGTTGTTGGCTGGGTTGTTTGCGCAGTTTGATGCGCTCAAGCCTGAGGTTGATCAGGCGTTGGCGGAGGGTGGTTCGGAGTGGGCGCAGATGTGGGCGCGGGATCAGGGAGTGATGCAGTTGGCCTCTGGTGCTCGGGCCAAGCGGTTGGCCAAGGTTTTGGCGGTGACCTGACTGGCCTCATCGCGAGCAGGCTCACTCCTACAGGGGAACGCATTTCAAATGTAGGAGTGAGCCTGCTCGCGAAGGCGGCCGAAAAATCACCACACCCCTGTCATAAACCCCGACTAATCTCAGCAGGTTCATCCCCAGAGCCCCTCACCATGTTCAAAGGCCTGACCCTGCTTCTGCTGCTGATCAGCGCCACCATTCAGGCCGAACCATGGCCCGGTGAGCAATGGCCGAGCGGCTCGCCCATCACCAATACTGAAGCGCTGGAAAACTACGCCTTCCCACCCCGCGACGACACCAGCCGCAAAGGCATCCGCACCGATGCGCTGCTGATCATCAGCGACGGGCAGATCATCTACGAACGCTACGCCGGCCCGACCAACGCGCAAACCCCGCACCTGACCTGGTCAATCAGCAAAAGCCTGATGGCCGCCGTCCTCGGTGTGGCGTATGGCGAAGGCCTGTTCAAACTCGAAGACCCCGCCGCAAAGTTTTACCCGCCGCTGGCTAAACACCCGGACATCAAACTCGCCGATCTGCTGCACTGGGCCTCAGGCCTCGACTGGCAAGAAGACTACGAATACGCCCCGCTGAAATCCTCGGTGGTGGCGATGCTCTACACCCGTGGTCACCGCGACATGGCGGCTTTTACAGCGGATCACGACAGCTACGCGCCACCGGGGCAGGCCTTCCGTTACTCCAGTGGCGACAGCAATTTGCTGGCGGCGGCACTGAAAAACATCGTTGGCCCGCAGCGCTATGCGGACTATCCGTGGACGGCGCTGTTCGAACCCTTGGGCATCCGCCACGCCGTGTGGGAAACCGATGCGACGGGCACGTTTGTCGCTTCGTCTTACGCCTATCTCACCGCGCGGGATCTAGCGCGAGTGGGTCTGTTGATGGCGCGCGATGGGCGCTGGAATGAACGGCAGTTATTGCCAAAGGATTGGCTCGCGTTCAACCTCAAACCGTTCGCCGGTTACAAGGCGCATCAAGACGAAGCCGTGCCTGGCGGACAATGGTGGCTCAACCGTGCGGCGGATGGCGCGGCGTCTCCGTGGCCCGATGCACCGGCCGACACTTTCGCCGCTCTTGGCCATTGGGGCCAGGCGATGTATGTGATTCCCAGCGAGAAACTGGTGATCGTCCGTTATGGCGATGATCGCGATGGCAGTTATCGGCATAACGAGCTGCTCAAGCGCGTGATGCAGGCGGTGCGGCCATGAAGCGCTTTTTGCTGTTGCTGCTGGTTTTGTTGCTCGGCTGGATCGTTTACGAACGGGAAAATCTGTGGGCCTTCCCGGACATCATCAGCGCCTACACCGCCAAGGAATATTGTTCGTGCCGGTACGTGATGAACAACGATGCCGAGTATTGCCGTGGCTACGTAAAACAATGGCTGCCGACCAGCCAATTCAGCGATGACCCGGCCCGCAAAACCATCACCGTCAGCGGCATGGGGCGCAGCAACAGCGCCCAGTGGCAAAGCGAACGCCAGGGCTGCCGCCTGAATCCCTGAAAACAGACACACAATCCCCCTGCAAACCGGAACCCCTGTGGGAGCGGGCTTGCTCGCGAAGGCGTCGTGTCAGGCAAAACAGTTGTCGCCTGATACACCGCTTTCGCGAGCAAGCCCGCTCCCACAGGGGTGTGGGGTGTTGTGGATATTGCAGTTCCACTCTGCGGAACCACATTCGATTGTCCTCGCGCGCGTCTCGCGGTTATCTGGCGGTGAGCACGACCTGCCTTCCAACGTGTCGTGAATTCATTGCGAACAACAAGACCGGGAAAACCCGCGCGAGGAGAACCGTCATGACCCGACATCAGCACATTCTGGCCTGGCTCAGCGACGTCGCCAGCGACCTGCACGCCACCCGCCAGGACATCCACGCCCACCCCGAACTCGGTTTCGAAGAAAGCCGCACCTCGGCGCTGGTCGCCAAATCCCTCGAAAGCTGGGGCTACGAAGTCCACACCGGCATTGGCAAAACCGGCGTCGTCGGCGTGCTGCGCAACGGCAGCAGCTCGCGCAAACTCGGTCTGCGTGCCGACATGGACGCCTTGCCGATCATCGAAAATACCGGCGTCGCCTACAGCAGTCAGCACAAGGGCTGCATGCACGCCTGCGGTCACGATGGTCACACGACCATGTTGCTCGGCGCCGCACGTTATCTGGCGGCGACGCGTCAGTTCGACGGCACCCTCACGCTGATTTTCCAACCCGCCGAAGAAGGTCAGGGCGGCGCCGAAGCGATGCTCGCCGATGGTCTGCTTGAGCGTTTCCCCTGCGATGCGCTGTTCGGCATGCACAACATGCCGGGCCTGCCCGCTGGGCATCTGGGCTTTCGCGAAGGGCCGATGATGGCTTCGCAGGATCTGCTCAACGTGGTCATCGAAGGCGTCGGCGGCCACGGTTCGATGCCGCACCTGACCGTCGATCCGCTGGTCGCTGCGTCGAGTGTGGTGATGGCGCTGCAAACCGTGGTCGCCCGCAACATCGATGCGCAGCAAGCGGCGGTGGTCACCGTCGGCGCACTGCAAGCGGGGGAGGCGGCCAACGTCATTCCGCAGCAGGCGATTCTGCGTCTGAGCCTGCGCGCACTGAATGCCGATGTGCGCGAACAAACCCTCAATCGCGTGCGCAATATCATCGAAACCCAGGCGCAGAGTTTCGGCTGCACTTCGACAATCGAACATCGCCCGGCCTATCCGGTGCTGGTCAACCACGCTGCCGAAACCGAGTTCGCCCGCAACATTGGCGTCGAATTGGTCGGTGCTGATGCCGTCGATGGCAACACGCCAAAATTGATGGGCAGCGAAGACTTCGCCTGGATGCTCCAGCGTTGCCCCGGCGCCTATCTGTTTATCGGCAACGGCGTGTCGCGGCCGATGGTGCACAACCCCGCCTATGACTTTAACGACGACATCCTGCTGACTGGCGCCGCCTACTGGGGCGCGCTCACCGAGAGCTGGCTCAAGCCGGCCTGATTTCTTCACGTTCTGCTGCCGCTGAATCCCGAGCGCACCGGCGCACGGGCTCACCCAACAGCTTTTGGAGAATCTCCCATGCAGGCTTCAGGCACAGGTGTTTCGCGTACCCGGCAAGTGGTCGCCGCCGTCATCGGCAACGCGCTGGAATGGTATGACTTCATTGTTTACGGCTTTCTGGCGAGCATCATCGCCCGGCAATTCTTCCCCTCCGAAGACAGCTACGCCTCGCTGCTGATGGCGCTGGCGACCTTCGGCGTCGGCTTCTTCATGCGCCCGGTGGGCGGCATCCTGCTCGGCATGTATTCCGACCGCAAAGGGCGCAAAGCGGCGATGCAGATGATCATTCGTCTGATGACCGCGTCCATTGCCATGATCGCTTTCGCGCCAAGTTACGCCGCCATCGGCATGGGCGCGCCGTTGCTGATCGTGGTCGCGCGGATGCTCCAGGGCTTTGCCACCGGTGGTGAATACGCCAGCGCCACGGCGTTTCTGGTGGAAAGCGCGCCGGCTCATCGCAAAGGTTTGTACGGTTCGTGGCAACTGGTCGGGCAATGCCTGGCGGTGTTTGCCGGCGCGGCGATGGTGGCGTTGGTCACCCACCTGTTTACCCCTGAGACGCTGGACAGTTGGGGCTGGCGGATTCCATTCGTGCTCGGCCTGTTGATCGGCCCGGTCGGCTTGTGGATTCGCAAGCACATGGAAGAGCCGGAAGAGTTTCTCGAAGCGCGCAAAAAAGCCAAAGGCGCAGCGCCGGGCCTGTGGCAAGTGGTTCGCGAACATCGCCGCAGTCTGCTGGTGTCGATGGGCCTGGCCAGTGGTGCGACGGTGGCGTTTTACGTGGTGCTGGTGAACATGCCGACCTTCGCCCACACCAACCTCGGCTTGCCGCTGGATCAGGTGTTGCTGGTGCAGATGCTCGCGGTGGCGCTGATGACTGTGGTGATTCCGTTCTCCGGCGCGCTGTCGGATCGCGTCGGCCGGCGACCGGTATTGATGGCGTTCACCCTGGCGTTTTTCGTGATGATTTATCCGCTGTACGTGTGGGTCGCGGCAGCGCCTTCAATCGAACGTTTGCTGGTAATGCAGCTGCTGTTGTGCGGCGCGATTGGCGGCTTTTTCGGCCCGGCACCGACGGCGCTGGCCGAGCAGTTCCCCATCGAAGTGCGCTCCACCGGCGTGTCGATTGCCTACAACATTTCGGTGATGGTGTTCGGCGGTTTCGCGCCGCTGATCGTGACCTGGTTGAGCAAGGTGCTGGAAACCCCGGTGGCGCCATCGTTTTATGTGTTGTTCGCTTGCCTGCTGACCTTGCTCGGGATTTATTGCATGCAAGAGGCGCCCCGCGCCAAAGCCCCCAGCGCGCTCAACCTTGGAGTGAAATCTTGAGTCCGTTAGCCATCGATCCGATTGTCGCGCTGGACGCCGATGCGTTGTCCCGCGCGATCCATGCCCGCAAAGTCTCGTGCCGTGAAGTGATGCAGGCGTATCTGCAACACATCGAAAGCTTCAATCCTCGGGTCAACGCGCTGGTGTCGTTGCGTCCGGCGGAGGAGGTTTTGCGCGAGGCCGATGAATGCGATCGGCAACTTGATCGCGGCGAATCCCGTGGCTGGATGCATGGCATGCCGCAGGCGATCAAGGATCTGGCGGCGACCGCTGGACTGCGCACGACCATGGGTTCGCCATTGTTCGCCGAGCAGGTGCCGCAGCACGATGCGATCAGCGTGGCGCGGGTGCGCGAGTGCGGCGCGATCATCATCGGCAAGAGCAACGTGCCGGAATTCGGCCTCGGTTCGCAGACCTACAACAACGTGTTCGGCACCACCACCAATGCCTACGATGCCAGCCGGATTGCCGGCGGCAGCAGCGGCGGGGCGGCGGTGGCGTTGGCTCTGCGTTTGCTGCCGGTGGCCGATGGCAGCGACATGATGGGCTCGCTGCGCAACCCGGCGGCGTTCAATAACGTCTTCGGTTTTCGCCCGTCCCAGGGCCGCGTGCCGCACGGGCCGACGCCGGAAGTGTTCGTCCAGCAACTGGCCACCGAAGGGCCGATGGGCCGCAGCGTCACCGACGTCGCACGATTGCTGTCGACGCAGGCGGGTTACGATCCTCGCGTGCCGCTGTCGCTGAAAGATCAGCCGCGCAACTTTGCCGAAGGCCTGCAACGGGATTTCAGCGACGTGCGCATCGGCTGGCTTGGCGACTACAACGGCTATCTGCCGATGGACGACGGTGTGCTGAGTCTGTGCGAGTCGGCGCTGGCAGACTTCACTGCGCTGGGCTGTCAGGTCGAAGCCTGTCAGGCGGATTTTTCCATGGAGCGTTTGTGGCAAACCTGGCTGACCCATCGGCACTTTCTGGTGCAGGGCAGTCTGGGTGCCGCGTACGCCGATCCGCACAAACGCGAGTTGCTCAAACCGGAAGCGCAATGGGAAATCGAGGGCGGTCTGCGTCTGAGCGCTGCCGATGTCTACAAGGCCTCGGTCGACCGAAGTGATTGGTATCGCGCGCTGAGTGAATTGTTCGAACGTTACGATTTCCTGCTGTTGCCTACCGCACAAGTGTTCCCTTTTGATGCACAACAGCCATGGCCGCGCATGGTCGGCGGGCAGACCATGGACACCTATCACCGCTGGATGGAGGTGGTTATCGGCCCGACATTGGCCGGGTTGCCGAGCATCAGCGTGCCGGTCGGGTTCAACCCGGCGGGGCTGCCGATGGGCCTGCAAATCATCGGCCCGGCGCAGGCGGATCGCGCAGTTCTGCAACTGGCGTATGCCCATGAACAGCTGACCCGTTGGGTCGAACGACGACCACCGCCATGCCTGCAATCGGCTTGAGCGGCCCGCATTTTGCTGCAAAAAGTGTTCATCCATCTGTGCGCAGGGAGATCGAACACATGGGCAGCAAAACAGATACCGGCAGCGTGCGTTCGGTCGAACGAGCGCTGGCGATCGTCGAATTGCTCGGCGAGCATCAGGCGCTGGGGCTGGAGGAATTGCACTACCTCACGAGTCTGCCGAAGGCCACGGTGTCACGGATGCTTGCGACGTTGCAGGAGCAGGGCTGGATCTATCGCGGCCTCAGCGACCGGCGTTATCGCCTGTGCGCCAAGCGTCTGTTTGGTGATCGTCAGCAACGTTTCAAACGGCATCTGGTGGAGAGCGCGGCGCCGATGCTGGTGGAGTTGTGCGAGCGCACCGGGCTGGTCGCGGATCTTTCGTGCTTCGATGGTGAGCGGGTTGAGGTGATGGAAAGCGCGATTCCGCAGGTTTTGCGCAAGCGTTATCCGAACAACTGCCAGATCGTCGGGCATCACGCGAGTTTGTTTCACTCGGCGATGGGCCGGGCGTGCCTTGGCGAGTTGGGCAGTGATGAGGTCGAACGGCTGGCCCAACGTGAGCAGTTGAGCGCGGAAAGTTTGTTCAGTGCGACAGAGCAGGCGTTGCAGCAGGGCTTTGGCCAGCGCACGGAGGGTTATTGGGAATACCCGGTGCGTTTGCCGTTTCTGATTCGCGCGGTGGCGTTGCCGATTCGTGCTGAAGGCAAATTGGTGGGCAGCATGGCGCTGCACTGGCCGATGGATCAGGCGCCGGTGGAGCGGGTGTTGAGCCTGCATTTGAACAGTCTGGCGGCGACGATTGGCGATGTGCAGCAGGTATTGGCCTGACAGCCAAAAGATCGCAGCCTGCGGCAGCTCCTACAATATTTGAAATGCATTCCCCTGTAGGAGCTGCCGCAGGCTGCGATCTTTTGATCTTGATGTTTGCAATAACCCCATGGCCAGTTAAGGTTCGTGCAGGTTTATCGGCCCCACGAGTCCTCAATGTTCAACCGCTCCCTCATTGCATCCCTGTCCAGCCTGCTGCTCGCCGCTGTCGCGTTGCCGGCGCAGGCCAATTGGTATCTGGACGGCGAGTCGTCGCGGCTGTCGTTCGTCAGCACGAAAAACGCCAACATTTCCGAAGTGCAGCGCTTTCTGGTGTTGCACGGCAAAGTCGACCCCAACGGTCGCGCCGAAGTCGAAGTCGAACTGGACTCGATCAACAGCGGCATACCGCTGCGCGATGAGCGCATGCGCAAGGAGCTGTTCCAGATCGAGCAATTCCCCGAAGCGACCATCACCACGCAGATTGACCTACGCCCGATCAACGATCTGGCCCCCGGCGCGCAGCTGGAGTTGCGCCTGCCGCTGACCGTCAACCTCCACGGCAAGCAACACGAATACTCTGCCGAGCTGCTGGCGACGCGGCTCGATGATCGACGCTTTCAAGTGGTCACGTTGGAGCCGCTGGTAATCAACGCCGAAGATTTTGACTTGGCGCCGGGCCTGGAAAGCCTGCGCAAACTCGCCGACCTGTCGGCCATCAGTCTGTCGGTACCGGTGGGTGCGGTGCTGATTTTCACGGCGCGTTGACATGCGCGGCGCGGTGTTCCCATGGCGTGACGGCAACCGTTTCGAGCTGCTGATCGACGGCCCGCAATTCTTCCCGCGCATGCTTGAGCAGATCGCTGGCGCGCAGGAGCAGATCGAGCTTGAGCTGTATCTGGTCGAGGCCGGTGCCTGTGCCGAAACCATCGTGCAGGCACTTGTGCTGGCCGCCGAGCGTGGGGTGCGCGTGCGCTGTCTGTTCGATGATTACGGCAGCCTCGCCTTCACTTTCAATCTGCGCCAACGCCTGACCCATGCCGGGGTTGAACTGCGTTTCTACAATCGGCTGAACTGGCGGCGCTGGGTCGGTAATTTCTATCGCGATCACCGCAAGTTGCTGCTGGTCGATCAGCGTCTGGCGGTGGTTGGCGGCACTGGCGTCACCGATGAATTCTGGACGCCGGGGCATGACACCAGCGAATGGCACGAAGTGATGGTCGAGATCAGCGGGCCATTGGTGATCGACTGGCAATTGCTGTTTGATCGTCAGTGGATCGCCAACCGCTACCGCCGCGCCTGGCGCCCGGCTGCGCATTTCGGTCTGCCACGGTTGCCGCGCGTGCCGGACAAGGGCGAGGGCATGGGCCGCGTGGCGTATGCCGATGCCCGTCAGCATCGCGATATTCTGCAGTCGCTATTCCGTGCCCTGAACAGTGGGCAAAAACGCGTGTGGATGGCCACGCCGTACTTCCTGCCAACGTGGAAAATCCGCCGCTCCCTGCGCAAGGCTGCCGCGCGTGGTGTCGACGTGCGTTTGCTGCTGACCGGGCCGCGCACCGATCACCCGTCAGTGCGTTACGCCGGGCATCGTTACTACCCGCGCCTGCTCAAGGCCGGGGTGCAGATCTTTGAATATCAGCCGTGCTTCCTGCATTTGAAAATGGTGCTGGTGGACGATTGGGTGAGCATTGGTTCGTGCAACTTCGACCATTGGAACCTGCGCTTCAATCTGGAGGCGAATCTGGAGGCGCTGGATCCGTCGTTGACGGCAGCGGTGGAGGCGAGTTTTGTGAAGGACTTCGGGCTGAGTCAGCTGGTGAGTCTGGAAGAGTGGCAGCGCCGGCCGTTGTGGCGGCGGGTGAAGCAGCGGGTCTGGGGGTGGGTGGATCGGGTGGTGGTGAATATCCTCGATCGCCGCGGGTAGAGCGAGATCAAAAGATCGCAGCCTTCGGCAGCTCCTACAGGGTGTACACCATTGATCGTTCCCACGCTCTGCGTGGGAATGCAGCCCGTGACGCTCCGCGTCACTGGACGCGGAGCGCCCCTTGAGGCATTCCCACGCGGAGCGTGGGAACGATCATCGGGGCAAAAACCGGTTACAGCAGTTCAAAGCTCTGCTGTGTGACGTCCTGCGAATCCAGGCCGATCTGTACGTTGAACTTGCCAGGCTCGGCCGCGTATTTGAGCTGGGCGTTGTAGAACTTCAGGTCATCCTCGGTGATGGTGAAGTGCACGACTTTCTGTTCGCCGGCCTTGAGCATGATTTTCTGGAAGTTCTTCAGTTCTTTCACCGGGCGGATCATCGAGCCGGTAACGTCCTGAATGTACAACTGCACCACGGTTTCGCCGTCACGCTTGCCGGTGTTTTTCAGCATGACGCTGGCGTCGAGCTTGCCGGTGGCGTTCAGGGTGGTCGACGACAACGCCATGTCGCTCAGGGCGAAATGGGTGTAGCTCAGGCCATAACCGAACGGGAACAGCGGCCCGGTGGTGTCATCGAAATACTGCGAGGTGTAGTTGCCCGGTTTGCCCGGCGTGAACGGCCGGCCAATGCTCAGATGGTTGTAGTACGTCGGGATCTGGCCCACGGAACGCGGGAAGGTCACCGGTAGCTTGCCCGACGGGTTGTAGTCGCCGAACAGCACGTCGGCGATGGCGTTGCCGCCCTCGGTGCCGCTGAACCAGGTTTCCAGAATCGCGTCAGCCGACTGGTTCTCTTCGAGAATGGTCAGTGGACGGCCGTTCATCAACACCAGCACCAATGGTTTGCCGGTGGCTTTCAACGCGCGGATCAGCTCACGCTGGTTTTCCGGGATGTTCAGGTCGGTACGGCTGGACGATTCGTGGGACATGCCACGGGATTCGCCGACAGCGGCAACGATCACGTCAGCATCCTTGGCCGCTTTGACCGCTTCGTCGATCAGCACGTTGGCCGGACGCGGGTCATCGACCACTTCCGGGGCATCGAAGTTGAGGAAGTTCAGGTAATCCAGCACCTTCTTGTCGCTGGTTATGTTGGCGCCACGGGCGTAGATCAGGTTCGCCTTGTTGCCGATCAGCGAGCTCATGCCGTCGAACAGGGTGACCGATTGCGTCGGTTTACCCGCCGCTGCCCAACTGCCCATCATGTCGATCGGCGCTTTGGCCAACGGGCCGACCAGCGCGACTTTCGCGTCTTTCTTCAGTGGCAGGGTTTCGTTCTGGTTCTTCAGCAGCACCAGGCTGCGACGCGCGACGTCGCGGGCCTCGGCGCGGTGCAGACGGCTTTCGGCGTAGGTGTCGGCCGGATCGTCTTCAGCCTTGCCGATGCGCAGGTACGGATCCTTGAACAGGCCCATGTCGTACTTGGCCGCGAGCACTTCACGCACGGCGTTGTCGATGTCTTTCTGTTCGATCTCGCCGGACTTGAGCAGCCCCGGCAGCTCTTTGCCGTAGAGGGTGTCGTTCATGCTCATGTCGATGCCGGCCTTGATCGCCAGCTTCGCCGCTTCACGACCGTCGCGGGCGACGCCATGTTTGATCAGTTCGAAAATCGCGCCGTGGTCACTGACCGCCAGGCCTTTGAAGCCCCAGTCGCGACGCAGCAGATCGTTCATCAGCCAGGTGTTGGCGGTGGCCGGAATGCCGTTGATCGAGTTCAGCGCAACCATCACGCCACCAGCGCCGGCATCAATCGCGGCGCGGTACGGCGGCAGGTAATCCTGGTACATCTTCACCGGACTCATGTCGACGGTGTTGTAGTCGCGACCGCCTTCAACCGCGCCATACAGGGCGAAGTGTTTGACGCTGGCCATGATGCTGTCGGCCGCGCTCGGGGTGGCGCCCTGATAGGCACGAACCATGACGCCGGCAATGCGCGAGGTCAGGTAGGTGTCTTCACCGAAACCTTCGGAGCTGCGGCCCCAGCGCGGGTCGCGGGAGATGTCGACCATCGGCGCGAAGGTGATGTCGAGGCTGTCGGCGGCGGCTTCTTTGGCAGCGACGCGGCCGGATTTGCCGATCGCGTCCATGTCCCAGCTCGAGGCGAGGGCCAGCGGAATCGGGAAAATCGTCCGGTGACCGTGGATCACGTCGTAGGCGAAAAACATCGGGATCTTCAGACGGCTGCGCATGGCGGCGTCCTGCATCGGGCGGTTTTCCGGGCGGGTGATCGAGTTGAACGTGCCGCCGATGTTGCCGGCGGCGATCTCTTTGCGGATCAACTCACGAGGCATTTCCGGGCCGATGCTGATCAGGCGCAACTGGCCGATCTTCTCGTCGAGGGTCATTTGCTTCATCAGGTTGCTGATGAACGCGTCCTTGTTTTCCAGAGGTACCGGGGTCGTGGCGGCCAATACTTGATGACTGGCCAGGCTGACGAACAGACCCAGCAAACACAGCTTCTTCATGAATGTTTTTCTCAAGGGCCCTAGCGGCGATGCAACGCCGGCCAGCCAAAATTTAGGGAGCGACTATTGTTGTTCGGGTGCAGGCTCAAAAAAGCAGAGCCAAAAACGACAGCCGACACTGCGGCAGCGTGATCGCGCAGGGCACTTTTTAGCCCATTGGCGCGTCGTAATCCAGCGGCGCGGCCGATTATGCCCCAAGAGCCGGCGCAGAGTGTTTCGCGCTCGGTTTTTATAATGAAATGTGCCAAGGAGCATCACTGCGATGAATGTAAGCCCAACCAATCGCTCGCGTTTGCAGGTCGTCACCCTGCTGATGCTGGCCACGCTGTTGACCGCGTGCGGCATCAACAATATCCCGACCCTCGACGAACAGGCCAAAGCCGCGTGGGGGCAGGTGCAGAACCAGTACCAGCGCCGCGCCGACCTGATCCCCAATCTGGTGGAAACGGTGAAGGGTTACGCCAAGCATGAAGAGGAAACCCTGACCGCCGTGATCGAAGCGCGGGCGAAAGCCACGTCGATTCAGGTCGACGCCAGCACGCTCGACAATCCCGAGAAGCTCAAGCAGTTCCAGCAGGCGCAGGATCAACTGACCGGTGCGTTGAGCCGGTTGATGGTGGTCTCCGAGCGCTACCCGGATCTGAAGGCCAACCAGAACTTCCTTGCCCTGCAATCGCAACTTGAGGGCACGGAAAACCGCATCGCCGTGGCGCGCCGCGATTTCATTCTGGCGGTGCAGAAATACAACACCGAAATCCGCACCTTCCCCGGTCGCCTCTGGCACAGCGTGATGTACAGCGACCTGCCGATCCGCGAAACCTTCGAAGCCACCACGCCCGGTGCGGAAAAGGCCCCGGAAGTGAAATTCTGAGAAAGCCTGTGTAGGAGCTGCCGCAGGCTGCGATCTTTTGACGTTGGTTTTTAAAAAACAAGATCAAAAGATCGCAGCCTTCGGCAGCTCCTACAGGGGATCGGTGGGGGGTATGCATGCGTGTGTTGAAGATGGGGCTGGTGTTGCTGTTGTGGGTATTCGCCCTCAGCGCCCGGGCCGAGTTGACGTTCCCGGCGCTGAGCGGGCGGGTGGTGGACGAAGCGCAGATGATCGAGCCCTCGGTGCGCGCGCAACTGGGCCAGCAGTTGCAGGCCCACGAGCAGGCGACCGGCGAGCAATTGGTCGTCGTCACCGTGCCGGATCTGCAGGGCACCACCATCGAGGATTTCGGCGTTCAGCTCGGCCGGCACTGGGGCATCGGCCAGAAGGACAAAAACAACGGCGCGCTGCTGATCGTCGCCCGTGACGAGCGCAAACTGCGCATCGAAGTCGGTTATGGTCTGGAGGATCGGCTGACCGATGCGCAGTCGTCAGTGATCATCCATCAAGTCATCACGCCTGCGTTCAAGACCGGTAACTTCAGCAAAGGCATCAGCGACGGCGTCGCGGCGATGCTGGTGGTGCTCGGCGGCAATCCGCTGGACGAGCCGTCGACGGTGTATGAATCGAGCGGTGATCCGTCCGATGATTTCATCTCGCGGCATCCCGGTTTGTTCGTATTTTTGGTGATGTTGTTCATCCTGACCGTGTTTGTCTTCCAGATGCTCGGTATCCTGCCCGTCGGCCGGGGCGGTGG
>NZ_CACSJY010000062.1:0-33614 GCF_902706155.1 Pseudomonas sp. 18058 | reverse complement strand
ACCAAGCCCCCATCCAAACCTCAGAAAAATCCTACAAAAACCAACGGTATAAATAAGTAACACCCAGCCCCACCCCGGCGCACACAACGTGACCGACGCACCGTTTTGGGGCTCCATTTGCACCGTAAAAAACCCGCGCAAACGGTCAAATGCGTCAAAACTTACACAGATGCGACATTAAGGTACGTACGTGCCACCGTTTAACGCTCGCGCACACTCTGGATCTTGCAATGGGTATGGCCCCTGCATAAGTATCCGCAGGCACGACTCACGAGGTCGTACCTCACAACTAAAAAATGACAACAAATCATGAGGCCAACATGCTTAAACACGCGGTCATTCCGTTTCTAGTCGGCGCAGGCTTGTTAGCCTCCGCACCTTTCGCATCCGCTGCGACTAACCTGGTGTTCTGCTCCGAAGGCAGCCCGGCCGGTTTCGACCCGGGCCAGTACACCACCGGAACCGACTTCGACGCCTCAGCTGAAACCATGTTCAACCGTCTGACCCAGTTCGAACGCGGCGGCACCGCTGTGATTCCTGGTCTGGCGACCAAGTGGGACATCTCCGACGATGGCCTGACTTACACCTTCCACCTGCGTGAAGGCGTCAAGTTCCACACCACCCCGTATTTCAAGCCGACTCGTGAGTTCAACGCCGACGACGTGCTGTTCACCTTTAATCGCATGATTAACAAGGATGACCCGTTCCGTAAGGCGTACCCGACCGAATTCCCGTACTTCACCGACATGGGGATGGACACCAACATCACCAAGATCGATAAAGTCGACGACCACACCGTCAAGTTCACCCTGAAAGAAGTCGACGCCGCGTTCATCCAGAACATGGCCATGAGCTTCGCTTCAGTGCAATCCGCCGAGTACGCTGCCCAGCTGCTCAAGGAAGGCAAAGCCGCCGACATCAACCAGAAGCCGATCGGCACTGGCCCGTTCGTGTTCAAGAGCTACCAGAAAGACTCCAACATCCGCTACACCGGGAACAAGGACTACTGGAAGCCTGAAGACGTGAAGATTGACAATCTGATCTTCGCCATCACCACCGACCCGTCGGTACGTATTCAGAAGCTGAAAAAGAACGAGTGCCAGGTCACCCTGTTCCCGCGTCCGGCCGACCTGAAAGCGCTGAAAGAAGATCCAGCACTGAAGATGCCTGACCAGGCGGGTTTCAACCTGGGTTACATCGCCTACAACGTGATGGACAAGGTCAAAGGCAGCAACGAAGCAAACCCGCTGGCTGACCTGCGCGTGCGTCAGGCGCTGGACATGGCTGTGAACAAGCCACAGATCATCGATTCGGTTTACCAGGGCGCGGGCCAACTGGCCGTCAACGCCATGCCGCCGACCCAGTGGTCTTACGACACCACCATCAAAGATGCCAAGTACGATCCTGAGAAAGCCAAACAGCTGCTCAAGGAAGCCGGCGTCAAGGAAGGTACCGAGATCGTTCTGTGGGCGATGCCGGTTCAGCGTCCATACAACCCGAACGCCAAACTGATGGCCGAAATGCTCCAGTCCGACTGGGCCAAGATCGGCTTGAAAGTGAAGATCACCAGCTACGAGTGGGGCGAGTACATCAAGCGCTCCAAAGGTGGCGAGAACCAGGCCATGATCATTGGCTGGAGCGGTGACAATGGTGATCCGGACAACTGGCTGAACGTGCTGTTCGGCTGCGACTCGCTCAGCGGCAACAACTTCTCCAAGTGGTGCGACAAGAAGTTCGACGGCCTCGTCAAAGAAGCCAAGCGCACAACCGACCAAGGTAAACGCACCGAACTGTACAAAGAGGCACAACACGTCCTCAAAGATGCAGTCCCAATGACACCTATCGCTCACTCGACGGTGTACCAACCCATGCGCGCCAACGTGCAGGACTTCAAGATCAGCCCATTCGGCTTGAATTCCTTCTACGGCGTCAGCGTCAGCAAATAAGGCACTGCAGCGGCGACGTTTATGACGTCGCCGCTGTTTTACCTGCCGGGAAGTTAGGAATTTGCCTACAGCTGATTCCGCTGCAGAGACTTGCAGTGGCGAGGCCGCGTCGCCTTTTCCTACGAGGTTTTCAGGCTTTTACGCATTTACTGCCAGGCCCACGGCAAATACCGTCGGGTTCTGACCAGTTTCTGTGTGGGCCACCGGTTTGCCGTACGTATTGGATTGAGCTCAATGCGACCACAACGTTTCAGGACGAGACGCGGCGCATTGCACAACACTAAAAAAGAGGGAGCGTCATGCGCCATACCTTGGTTTTTTCCGCATTGCTGGGCGCCGGCCTGATGGCCGCTACGTCCGCGAGTTTCGCCGCCAGCAAAAGTCTGGTGTTCTGCTCTGAAGGCAGCCCCGCGGGTTTCGACACCGCGCAATACACCACGGCCACCGATAACGATGCCGCCGAACCTATCTACAACCGTCTGGTCGAGTTCGAAAAAGGCGCGACCAATGTCGTACCGGGTCTGGCCACCAAGTGGGACATTTCCGAGGATGGTCTCAAGTACACGTTTCACTTACGTGAAGGTGTGAAATTTCATACAACGCCGTACTTCAAGCCGACCCGCGACTTCAATGCCGACGACGTGCTGTTCACGTTTAATCGCATGCTTGATCCACAGCAGCCATTCCGTAAGGCTTATCCGACCGAGTTCCCGTATTTCAACGGGATGAGCCTGAACAAGAACATCGCCAAGGTCGAGAAGACCGGGCCGCTGACCGTGGAGTTCACGCTCAACAGCGTCGACGCCGCGTTCATCCAGAACCTCGCCATGAGCTTCGCCGCCGTTCTGTCCGCCGAATACGCCGACAAACTGCTGGCCGACGGCAAACCGAGCGACATCAACCAGAAGCCGATCGGCACCGGGCCGTTCGTGTTCAAGAGCTATCAGAAAGACTCGAACATCCGCTTCACCGGCAACAAGCAGTACTGGGATCCGAGCCGGGTCAAACTCGACAACCTGATTTTCGCGATCAACACCGACGCCTCCGTGCGCGTGCAGAAGCTCAAGGCTGACGAGTGCCAGATCACCCTGCATCCGCGTCCGGCCGATGTCGACGCGCTGAAGAACGATCCGAAACTGCAACTGATCTCCAAACCGGGTTTCAACCTCGGTTACATCGCCTACAACGTCCGCCACAAGCCGTTCGATCAGCTCGAAGTGCGTCAGGCATTGGACATGGCGGTGAATAAACAAGGGATTCTCAACGCTGTTTATCAAGGCGCCGGCCAATTGGCCGTCAACGCCATGCCACCGACCCAGTGGTCTTACGACGACAGCATCAAAGACGCCGCCTACAACCCGGAAAAAGCCAAAGAGCTGCTCAAGGCTGCGGGCGTCAAGGAAGGCACCGAGATCACCCTGTGGGCGATGCCGGTGCAGCGTCCGTACAACCCGAACGCCAAACTGATGGCCGAAATGCTCCAGGCTGACTGGGCCAAGATCGGTCTGAAAGTGAAGATCGTCAGCTACGAATGGGGCGAGTACATCAAGCGCACCAAGAATGGCGAGCACGACATCAGCCTGATTGGCTGGACCGGCGACAACGGTGATCCCGACAACTGGCTCGGCACGCTGTACAGCTGCGACGCCATTGGCGGTAACAACTACTCCATGTGGTGCGATCCGGCGTACGACAAGCTGATCAAACAGGCCAAGGTCGTCACCGACCGCGACCAGCGCACCGTTCTCTATAAACAGGCTCAGCAGTTGCTGAAACAGCAAGTGCCGATCACGCCTGTCGCCCACTCGACGGTCAACCAGCCGCTGAGCACGAAAATCGAAGGGTTCAAGGTGAGCCCCTTCGGACGCAACGTTTTCTCGGGTGTGAGCATCGATTAACCCAACCGATTAGCCGCAACGCTGAGGGGCCCGTCTAGCCCCTCACGCAAGCGCTTTGCCGAAATTCGCCAATCAGGTATTTGGCAAACGTTTGCGATGTGTGAATGAGTTCTAAACCAATAACCGGCCAACCCAAAAAAGCCGGCATAAAAAGAAAGTAAAGGAGCTTCACCCATGAAACTGAGCAGCACCGCGATACTGGCCTTGGCCATAAGCAGCATCACAGCAACCGCTTATGCGGAAACCCAGAGCCAGGCGTTCACCCCGGTGACGATCAACGACAAGAGCGCCCAGGCGGAAGCCACCGGTTTCGTCGAAGGCCAATCGATCAGCGGTTCGACCCGTAACTGGTACGCCAACGAGCAACTGAAGCGTGGCGCCAAGTTCGCCTATAAAAAGGACGGTCAACTGGCTGAGACCGACCGCCGGATCAACTGGGTTCAGGGCACCATCGTCAAGTACAACTCGGGCTTCACCGAGGGTACTGTCGGTTTCAGCACTGAAATCGCGGCCTACAACGCCCTCGCGCTGGAGCGTGATCGCGAGAACCTGGCCTCCGGTAACGGTGGCGCGCCGAAAACCGGCACGGCCTCCGGTAACAACCGTACCCTGACCCACAAAGACAACGGCGACGCCGTTGATCAGTGGAGCAAACTGGGCCTGGCCAACATCAAGGCGCGTGTTTCCAACACCACCCTGACCGCCGGCCGCATGAACTTCAGCAGCCCGCAAGTCGACGTGATCGGTAACCGTGCCCTGCCTTCGAGCTTCGAAGGTGTCGCGATCCACAGCGAAGAGCTCAACAACCTGGCATTCGACGTGGCGACCTTCGACCGCGTCTCGCCACGTTCGGAGCAGAGCCTGCAAAAATTCCGCACCGAGTACGGTAACGGCCGGATGGAATCCGATCACGTCAACACCGCCGGTATTTCCTACCAGCCATTCGCCAGCCTGACCACCAGCCTCTGGGGCACGCAGGCCGAAGACATCTGGAACCAGTACTACTTCGGCGCCACGCACGTATTGGGCGACAGCTCGGTACTGAGCCTGACCACCGGCCTGAACTACTACAAAACCGTCGACGAAGGCAAAAAGCTGCTCGGCGAAATCGACAACGACACCTACTCGCTGTCGTTCGGCCTGACTCACCTGGCCCACACCCTGACTTTCTCGTATCAGGAAGTGAACGGTAACGAGTACTTCGACTACCTGCACGAAACCAACGGCATCTACCTGGCCAACTCCCTGCTGTCCGACTTCAACGGCCCGAACGAGAAATCCTTCCAGGTTTCCTACGGCATCAACATGGCCGAATACGGCGTGCCAGGCCTGAAGTTCAACATCTACCAGGCGCGCGGCTGGGGCATCGACGGCACTCACTACAAGGGTGGCGGCTACGACGGCGTGCAGGCGATGGACGGCGAAACCCACTATGAATACGGCATCGGTGCAACCTATGCGGTACAGAGCGGCCCGCTCAAAGCCACCACGGTTCGCGGCACTTACACCGCTCACCGTGCCAGCGAAAACCAGGCTGACGGCAGCATCAACGAGTTCCGTCTGGTGACCACCATTCCGTTCAACATTCTGTAAAACGCCTGCCGACGGCTGACTCATGATGAGTCGGCCGTTCGGCTTTTTGTCTTCAACCGATTGCAGAGGGTTATCGATGAAAATGCTTCCCCTACGTGCGGCCATCGCGGCTGCGTTGCTGAGTGTCGCTGTTGGCGTCTCAGCCAAACCCTTGGTCGTCTGCACCGAAGCCAGCCCGGAAGGCTTCGATATGGTTCAGTACACAACTGCAGTCACGGCAGACGCTGTGGCCGAAACCATCTTCAACCGCCTGGCCGATTTCAAGCCCGGCAGCACTGAAGTGATCCCGGCGCTCGCCGAATCCTGGGACATCAGCGAAGACGGTCTGACGTACACCTTCCATCTGCGCAAAGGCGTCAAATTTCACACCACCGAATACTTCAAGCCGACCCGCGACATGAACGCCGACGATGTGGTCTGGAGCTTCCAGCGTCAGCTGGATCCGAATCACCCGTGGCACAAACTGTCGAGCGTGGGCTTCCCGTACTTTGAAAGCATGGGCTTCAAAGAACTGCTGAAAAGCGTAGAAAAAGTCGACGACAACACGGTCAAGTTCACCCTGACCCGCCGCGAAGCGCCATTCCTGGCCGACATCGCGATGGCGTTCTCCTCGATCTACCCGGCCGAATACGCCGACCAGTTGCTCAAGGCCAACAAGACCGGCGACCTGAACAGCAAGCCGATCGGCACCGGCCCGTTCATCTTCCAGCGTTACGCCAAAGATGCGCAGGTACGTTTCAAGGCCAACCCGGACTACTTCCGTGGCAAGCCGCCAGCCGACGCGTTGATTCTGGCGATCGCCATCGACAACAACGTGCGCCTGCAAAAACTCAAGGCCAACGAGTGCCAGGTCACGCTATACCCGAAACCGGATGACATCCCGAGCATCAAGAAAGACAGCAATCTGAAAGTCGACGAACTGGACGCAATGACCGTTGCCTACATCGCCTTGAACACTCAGCACAAGTACATGAGTGACGTGCGGGTGCGTAAAGCGATCGACATTGCCTTCGACAAGGAAGCCTACGTCAACGCTGTGTTCGGCAAGGGCAACGCTACCGTAGCGGTCAACCCATACCCGCCGACCTTGCTCGGCTACAACCACGACCTGAAAAACCCGCCTCGCGACCTCGACAAGGCCCGCGCCCTGCTCAAGGAAGCCGGAGTACCGGAAGGCACCGTGTTTACCCTGTTTACCCGTAACGGCGGCGGCCCGACCAACCCGAATCCGATGCTCGGCGCGCAAATGATGCAGGCTGATCTGGCGAAAGTCGGGATCAAAATCGACATCCGTGTGATGGAATGGGGCGAAATGCTTAAACGCGCCAAGAACGGCGAGCACGACATGGTGTCTGCCGGATGGGCGGGTGACAACGGCGACCCGGATAACTTCCTGACGCCTATGCTCAGTTGTGAAGCGGCCAAGAACGGCGAAAACTATGCACGTTGGTGCAACGAGAAATTCCAGGCACTGCTGGATGAAGCACGGGCTAAAGTAGATCCGGCCGAACGCGCCGCGCTCTACGAACAGGCGCAAGTGCTGTTTAATCAGGATCAGCCATGGATCAGCATGGCCCACACCAGGATGTTCACGGCAATGCGCAACAACGTAGAGGGTTATCAAATCAGCCCTCTCACAACCAATAACTTCGCCACCACCCAGGTGAAGTAGATAAGAAACTCCCTGCGTCCCTGACCCCAGGGACGCCGGGCACGCCTAACCGGCTGATGAGGTACTACACAAGATGTTTAGTTTTATTGCCCGCCGACTGGGGTTATTGATCCCCACGTTTTTCGGCATCACCTTGCTGACCTTCGCGTTGATTCGCATGATCCCTGGCGACCCCGTGGAAGTGATGATGGGCGAACGTCGGGTCGACCCCGAAATGCACGCTCAGGCAATGGAACGCCTAGGTCTGAACAAGCCGCTGTATGCCCAGTATCTGGACTACATCGGCAAACTGGCTCAAGGCGATCTCGGTGAATCCCTGCGCACGCGCACCAGCGTATGGACCGAGTTCTCCTCTCTATTCCCGGCGACCCTGGAACTGTCCATGGCCGCCCTGCTGTTCGCCGGCATTCTGGGCCTTCTGGCCGGGGTAATTGCGGCACTCAAGCGAGGATCCCTGTTCGACCATGGGGTGATGGGCATCTCCCTCGCGGGGTATTCGATGCCGATCTTCTGGTGGGGCCTGATCCTCATCATGTTCTTCTCGGTGAGCCTGGGCTGGACGCCGGTTTCCGGGCGGATCGACCTGCTCTACGACATCGAGCCGCGCACCGGTTTCATGCTGATCGACACGCTGCTGGCCGATGACGTCGGGGCGTTCTTTGACGCGTTGCATCACCTGATCCTGCCGGCCATCGTGCTCGGCACCATTCCGCTGGCGGTAATCGCGCGGATGACCCGTTCGTCGATGCTCGAAGTGCTGCGTGAAGACTATATCCGCACCGCCAAGGCCAAAGGCCTGTCGCCGTCGCGCGTGGTGTTCGTCCACGGTCTGCGTAACGCGCTGATTCCGGTACTCACCGTGGTCGGCCTGCAAGTCGGCACCCTGCTGGCCGGTGCAGTCCTGACCGAAACCATTTTCTCCTGGCCCGGCATCGGTAAATGGCTGATCGAAGCCATCGGCGCCCGGGACTACCCGGTTGTGCAAAACGGCATCCTGCTAATCGCCTGCCTGGTGATTCTGGTCAACTTCGTAGTGGACATCCTCTACGGCTTTGCCAACCCACGCATCCGTCATCAGCGCTGAGGTCCAATCCAATGAGCACTCCAACTTCCTCAGTAGCGACGTCCGCCACCACCGCGGATCAAAGCCTGCTGTACCCGTCTCCGTACAAAGAATTCTGGCAAGCCTTCTCCAAGAACAAGGGCGCGGTTGCCGGCCTGCTGTTCATGTTGCTGGTGATTTTCTGCGCGCTGTTCGCGCCGTGGGTCGCCCCGCACAACCCGAGCGAGCAATACCGCGACTTCCTGCTGACGCCGCCGGCGTGGCTTGAAGGCGGGCAGATTCAGTTCCTGCTCGGCACCGATGAACTGGGTCGTGACCTGCTGTCGCGTCTGATTCAGGGCTCGCGCCTGTCGCTGCTGATCGGTTTGTCGTCGGTGGTGATGTCGCTGATTCCGGGGATCCTCCTCGGTCTGTTCGCCGGTTTCTTTCCGAAGATGATTGGCCCGACCATCATGCGTCTGATGGACATCATGCTGGCCCTGCCGTCATTGCTGCTGGCTGTGGCGATTGTCGCCATCCTCGGCCCTGGCCTGATCAACACCGTGATTGCGATTGCTGTGGTTTCCCTGCCGTCCTACGTGCGTCTGACCCGTGCCGCCGTGATGGGCGAACTGAACCGCGACTACGTGACCGCCGCGCGCCTCGCTGGTGCCGGTCTGCCACGCCTGATGTTCATCACCGTGCTGCCGAACTGCATGGCACCGCTGATCGTTCAGGCGACCCTGAGCTTCTCCTCGGCGATTCTCGATGCCGCTGCGTTGGGCTTCCTCGGCCTTGGCGTACAACCGCCAACCCCTGAGTGGGGCACCATGCTGGCTTCGGCCCGCGACTACATCGAACGCGCCTGGTGGGTGGTGAGCCTGCCTGGTTTGACCATTTTGCTCAGCGTGCTGGCAATCAACTTGATGGGCGACGGTCTGCGCGATGCGCTCGACCCGAAACTCAAGAACGCCGCCTGAGGAGATTCCCATGTCACTGCTAGAAATCAAGAATCTCAACGTTCGCTTCGGCGACAAGACCGCGACCCCGGTGGTCGACGGCCTCGACCTGAAAGTCGACAAAGGCGAAGTACTGGCCATCGTCGGCGAATCGGGCTCGGGTAAATCCGTGACCATGATGGCGCTGATGGGCCTGATCGAGCATCCCGGCATCGTCACCGCCGACTCGCTCAACTTTGACGGCAAAGACATGCTCAAGCTGAGCAACCGTCAGCGTCGGCAGATCGTCGGCAAAGACCTGTCGATGGTTTTTCAGGATCCGATGACCGCGCTGAACCCGAGCTACACCGTCGGTTTCCAGATCGAAGAAGTGCTGCGTCTGCACCTGAAAATGTCCGGCAAGCAAGCGCGCAAACGTGCGATCGAACTGCTGGAAAAAGTCGAAATCCCGGGCGCCGCCAGCCGTATGGACGCCTACCCGCATCAACTGTCCGGCGGTATGAGCCAGCGCGTTGCGATCGCCATGGCGATTGCCGGCGAGCCGAAACTGCTGATCGCCGACGAACCGACCACGGCTCTGGACGTGACGATTCAGGCGCAGATCATGGATCTGCTGCTGGCGTTGCAGAAAGAACAGAACATGGGCCTGGTGCTGATCACTCACGACCTCGCGGTCGTGGCAGAAACCGCCCAGCGCGTCTGCGTGATGTACGCCGGCCAAGCCGTGGAAGTCGGCCAAGTGCCGCAACTGTTCGACATCCCGGCGCACCCGTACAGCGAAGCGCTGCTCAAGGCGATTCCCGAGCACAGCCTCGGCGCCTCACGTCTGTCGACCCTGCCGGGCATCGTTCCGGGCCGTTACGACCGTCCGCAGGGTTGCCTGCTGTCGCCGCGCTGCCCGTACGTGCAGGACAGCTGCCGCGCGCAGCGTCCAGGTCTTGATCCGAAAGCCCACAGCCTCGCCCGCTGCTTCTACCCGCTGAATCAGGAGGTGGCGTAATGGCCGTCGTACTTACCGCCCGCGACCTCACCCGTCACTACGAAGTCTCCCGTGGCCTGTTCAAGGGTCACGCGACCGTGCGCGCACTCAACGGCGTGTCGTTCGAACTGGAAGCCGGCAAGACCCTCGCTGTTGTAGGCGAGTCGGGTTGCGGCAAATCCACCCTCGCCCGTGCGTTGACGCTGATTGAAGAGCCTTCTTCCGGCTCGTTGAAAATCGCCGGACAGGAAGTCGCCGGCGCCGACAAGGCTCAGCGCAAGCAACTGCGCAAAGACGTGCAGATGGTGTTCCAGAGCCCGTACGCCTCGTTGAATCCACGACAGAAAGTCGGTGACCAGCTCGGCGAACCTTTACTGATCAACACCAACCTGTCCGCCGCCGAACGTCGCGAGAAAGTCCAGGCGATGATGAAGCAGGTCGGCTTGCGCCCTGAGCACTACCAGCGTTATCCGCACATGTTCTCCGGCGGCCAGCGCCAGCGTATCGCCCTGGCGCGCGCGATGATGCTGCAACCGAAAGTGCTGGTGGCGGACGAACCGACTTCCGCGCTCGACGTGTCGATTCAGGCGCAGGTGCTCAACCTGTTCATGGATCTGCAGCAGGAGTTCAACACCGCTTACGTGTTCATCTCGCACAACCTCGCGGTGGTGCAACACGTCGCCGATGACGTGATGGTGATGTACCTCGGCCGCCCGGTAGAAATGGGCCCGAAGAACGACATCTACGAACGCCCGCTGCACCCGTACACCCAGGCGCTGCTGTCGGCGACCCCGACCATTCACCCGGATCCGAACAAGCCGAAAATCAAAATCGTCGGCGAACTGCCTAACCCGCTGAACCCGCCACCGGGCTGCGCTTTCCACAAGCGCTGCCCGTACGCGACCGAGCGTTGCAGCACCGAAGAACCGGCACTGCGTCCGCTGGATAACCGGCAGGTGGCTTGCCACTACGCCGAGCAATTCCTCGACGGCGCGGCTTAAAAAAAGCACGCCCACTTAAAAGTGGGCGTGCTTTTTCAACTTGTTGCTCAATTGGATTTCTGTAACGTCAGTGAGAGAAGAGTTCTGACAATTACGGCTTACAAAAATCCAAACCTTGCAACATCGAAACTTCGAAACCTTCGAAACTGCCTTTCGCCTCGATCTTCTTTTTCTTATCCGCGTCATTGACAACAGAGACGTTAGCCTCAACGACAGCTGTCTGCGAAAGCTGATCGAATTTAGTTACTTTGACTTCGCCTAAAATGCCATTATACGAACTTTCACAGGAAGCATAGTAGACAGCATTCGCTGTCCCCTCACCGCCAAACCGATCTATCTTATAAGATCTCCCCACCTCCACATTAAGGGTGCGCACGACCAAAGCCAGCCATTCTCCATCACCTTTATCAGCATCAAACTGATAACTTCCATCCTCCAGTCGTTGCAACACCCGAACCTTCTCACTATAAAAAACATCTTCACCAGTAATGGTGGCCTTCAGGTGCCCACTGGTATTTTTTCCTTCTTTATTCGTCATCATCCAAGTCCTTTAGTTGTCCAAAAAAACATCCAGCCTGCCAACTCATTTATATTTCGCGCACGGCAACCTGTCTACTGTCACTTCTGACAGGTACCTGTCATTAACTGGGGGAAGCCGACAAACGGTATGCGCTAAAATATAAATTTTCGTATTCTTCTAGCGCCATCCGAAACTGCCCGTACGCGACCGAGCGTTGCAGCACCGAAGAACCGGCACTGCGTCCGCTGGATAACTGGCATGTGGCTTGCCACTACGCCGAGCAATTCCTCGACGGCGCGGCGTAAGCAAATCTGAAGGATGATGCAAAAACTGTGGAAGTGGGCTTGCTCACGAAAGCGTCGTTTCAGTCACTTTATTCGTTGACTGACACGCCGCTTTCGCGAACAAGCCCGCTCCCACAGGGATTGCGTTTCAAACAGAGTCAAGTATTGATAAAACCCCTTCTGTCTCGAATGTGCATAATTCGAGACAGCAGGAGGTTTATTTAGTGATGGTTCAGAGCTGATGATTAGCCATTGTTAGTTACTGCCCTCAAAACCAGAAAACTCCCCCTTGACCACGATCTTCTTCTCCTCGCCATTTACTCTGGCGATCGTTGCTTCAGCTTCGATGATGGCTTCCTGGGTCAACTTATCGAACTTCACAAACTTGATAAAGCCAGTAATACCGTCATATTTAACGTCTGCGGAAGCCTGATAATGCGCTGTCGCCGTCCCCGCAGAACCAAACTGCTCAATCTTGTAACTTTCACCGGTTCTAATATCCAGCGTACGCACAAAGAAAGTTAACCACTCGTTTTTGTCATTGCGTCCCTCAAAACTAAAACCCTGATCGGACAGGCTTTGATGTACCAGAACATCCTTGGTCGAAAATCCCTCCACGGAAGTACCCTTCGCCTGTAACTGCCCAGTGGTTTTTTTACTTTCGTTAGCGCTCATCATGCAATTCCTTTTGGTCATTTAGAAAAACACCCGTTTGCGGATGTATTTGTAATGACCGCATAACAAGCCGTCTACTGTCATATCTGACAGGTATCTCTACATAATCCTGATAATCTGACAAACGGCTCCAGACGAAAAGTCGATCTTGCTCTATCCGGACAACACGTTTTTAAAACTGTAGGAGCTGCGGCACGCTTCGATCTTTAGATTCTGATTGATAAAATCCAGATCAAAAGATCGCAGCGTGCCGCAGCTCCTACAGGGATATCGCAACCAAGGGTTTATTTGATCTTAGATCTACGTCTGGCTATCGCCCTCATCCGGATCATCAGTGTCCGGCTCGTCAGTGGTCGAGTCGTCATCATCGGCGGCACCGCCCTGCCCCTGATCGCCCGGCTCGGATTCGGATTTGGCGAGCATCAAGCCGCTATGCCCCACCTGCCCGTTGAAGGCCTGAGAATCATGATCCTCGCACTCGGCCCAAGCCGTCGCGGTGCCGAGGGACAGCATCACCATTACTTTCAATAGCAATAAAACGCGTAGCAATCTGCTCTTCATAGCCGACTCCATCCTTTTCCAAGTGAGACATACGTGCCTGACTGGCGCTGTGTGAAATCTAGTTCCGATCAGCCGTGTTCACCAGATAGGACGCTAAAGGCGGAGTGGAAATGCCCTCGAAGGACAGATTGCTTTTGAATAACACTGATAGCTGAATCACCTAAGTGAAGGTTTGTGCAGGGCGTGCTAACGATTCGCTTGCCGGTTCAACGGAATGGACAACAGCACAAGAACCGTACTGGCTAGCCAAACGCTGTGGCCAAGTACCTCGAGATTACAAAAAACCGATTTGTGATCAAAAGCCCCTCACCCTAACCCTCTCCCGGTGGGAGAGGGGACTGACCGCGTGGACTGGAAGAGATACGCCGACGTGGGATACCGAGTTGCACGCACATTTTGAAAAGCCTAAAAATCGGCCCCCTCTTCCTCGGGAGAGGGCTGGGCGGGCGGCGTTCCGATGAGGGGCAAAAAAACCACAAATCCAAAGTCGAAACCCGTGCTCCTCACCACTCAATAGGCCGAGTGTCAGCTCGCCTGCTCTTGATCTTGATCCACAGGCGACATCGGAAGGCTGAGTGGAGGGATTGATCCGGGCGTGGGAGCGCAGCGACTGTTTGGCGAAGCCAAACACAGCGAGAGGAGGTGCAGCGAAGCAAACCGTAGGCGCTGCGCCCGGATCGATCCCGGAGCGAAGGAACCCCGAGCTCCAGCGAGCGGGCCGTACGTAGGAGCAAGCGTTTTTTTGCTTACTTTTTTTAGGCGTTTGTAAAAAAAGTGAGTCGCCGTAAGGGCGAAACCGTAATCAGAAACTCCCGCAGAAACGGATATACCCCCAAACCCAAGGCAATAAAAAACCCCCAAGGCATACACCTTGGGGGCTTCGGACAAAACAGTTCAGAACTTAGTGATGCTCACGCGTCGCCCGGAATTTCACGTCCGGCCAGCGCTCTTCCATCAACGCCAGGTTAACCCGAGTCGGAGCGAGGTAGGTCAAATGCCCACCACCGTCGACCGCCAGGTTCTCCACAGCCTTGTTGGAAAACTCCTCAAGCTTCTTCTTGTCGCTGCATTCAATCCAGCGCGCGGAATACACAGTGATCGGCTCATACGAGCACTCAACCTTGTATTCCTCCTTCAAACGGCTGGCGACCACATCAAACTGCAGCACACCCACGGCGCCAAGAATGATGTCGTTGCTGCGCTCCGGGAAGAACACCTGCGTTGCACCCTCTTCGGCCAACTGCTGCAGACCCTGACGCAACTGCTTGGACTTCAGCGGATCACGCAGACGCACACGACGGAACAGTTCCGGCGCAAAGTGCGGGATGCCGGTGAAACCGAGGGTTTCGCCTTCGCTGAAGGTGTCGCCGATCTGGATGGTGCCATGGTTGTGCAGACCGATGATGTCGCCGGCAAAGGCTTCTTCCAGTTGCTCACGCTCGGAGGAGAAGAACGTCAGGGCATCGCCGATGCGCACGTCCTTGCCAGTGCGCACGTGGCGCATCTTCATGCCTTTTTCGTACTTGCCGGAGCAAATGCGCATGAAGGCGATACGGTCACGGTGCTTGGGATCCATGTTTGCCTGGATCTTGAAGATGAAGCCGGAGAACTTCTCTTCGACCGGCTCAACGGTACGTTCGTTGGCGACACGGGCCAATGGACGCGGGGCCCAATCGACAACGGCGTCGAGGACATGGTCAACACCAAAGTTGCCCAAAGCCGTACCGAAGAACACCGGGGTCAGCTGACCGTCGAGGAATTCCTGCTGGTTGAATTCGTGGCAGGCGCCCTGAACCAGCTCCAGTTGATCGATGAAACGGTCGTACTCGTCACCCAGGTGTGCGCGGGCTTCGTCGGAGTCGAGTTTCTCGATGATCTTGGTTTCGGTGCGTTCGTGACCATGACCGGCAGTGTAAACAATGATGTAGTCATCGGCCAGGTGGTACACGCCTTTGAAGTCGCGGTAGCAACCGATCGGCCAGGTGATCGGCGCGGCTTTGATCTTCAGAACGGCTTCGATTTCGTCGAGCAGTTCGATCGGGTCGCGGATGTCACGGTCGAGTTTGTTGATGAAGCTGACGATCGGCGTGTCACGCAGACGGCAGACGTCCATCAGCGCAATGGTACGCGGCTCAACACCTTTACCGCCGTCGAGCACCATCAGCGCCGAGTCGACCGCCGTCAGGGTGCGATAAGTATCTTCAGAGAAGTCTTCGTGGCCCGGGGTGTCGAGCAGGTTGATCATGTGTTCGCGATACGGGAACTGCATGACCGACGTGGTAATGGAAATACCCCGCTGCTTTTCCATCTCCATCCAGTCGGATGTCGCATGGCGATCGGATTTACGGGATTTCACCGTACCGGCCACTGCAATCGCCTTGCCCATCAACAGGAGCTTTTCGGTGATCGTGGTTTTACCGGCATCGGGGTGGGAAATAATGGCGAAAGTGCGGCGTTTCGCGACTTCGGCGGCCTGGTTGGTCATGGGAAATCGCCTGGCGGTGATTCAAAAAAGGGCGGCGAGTATAGCTTAAAAAGTAACCGCCGAACCACCGTCCCTCGGGCCCGCAAAACCCTGTAGGAGCTGCCGCAGGCTGCGATCTTTTGCTCTGTTGCGCTAGAACAAAGTCAAAAGATCGCAGCCTTCGGCAGCTCCTACAGGTGGCCAGATGGCATCTTATGTGGGAACCTTTCAGCGCTCGGAGACGTCCATCCCCTGTTACGACATGTCGTCAGGGGCTGAAAAATCAGCAAGTTAGCCTGACGAGGCTGCGCTCATGGCTCGCTTTCAGACCGCTCTTCCGGTGCTGAAGGAGCTGCTTCTCGCGAACGTTTATTCCCGGCAGCCATGTATGGCATGCCACACGGGAGAGCGTTTGCCGACTACAAAAAAAGGAGTCCGCCTGTGGCTATCCGCTATGGCAAAGGGCTGATTGGAGGTGCGGTGGTGATCGCGCTCCTGGCCCTGCTGGTCCACTGGATCGGCATCAACACGATCGAACACTACCGCGACGATTTGTTGTTTTACCTGCAAGCTCATCTGATTCTCGTCCTCGCTTCAATGCTGGCCGCCCTTGTCGTGGGCATCCCCGCCGGCATCTTCCTCAGTCGCCCGACCATGGTCGGACGCGCCGAACGCTTCATGCAAATCTTCAACATCGGTAACACCGTGCCTCCGCTGGCCGTGCTCGCGATTGCCTTGGGCGTCCTCGGCATCGGCAGTGGCCCGGCGATCTTCGCTTTATTCCTCGCCTCCTTGTTGCCGATTGTGCGCAACACCTACGAAGGCCTTAAAAACGTTCAGGGATCGCTTAAAGAAGCGGCCGTCGGCATCGGCATGACGCCGCGCCAAGTGCTGTGGAAAGTCGAATTGCCCAACGCCGTGCCGATCATTGTCGGCGGTGTGCGTGTGGCCCTGGCGATCAACGTCGGCACCGCGCCGCTGGCATTCCTGATCGGCGCCAACAGCCTCGGCAGTCTGATCTTCCCCGGCATCGCCCTGAACAATCAGCCGCAACTGGTACTCGGCGCTGCGTGCACCGCACTGCTCGCGTTGCTGCTTGATGGCGTCGTCACACTCGCCAGCCGTCTCTGGCTGGAACGCGGTTTGCGCACGTCTTAAGGCTTTTGCGAAGGAATACCTATGAAACGATTTAGCTTGATTCTAAGCCTGATGCTGAGCAGCGCCCTGCTGTTCGCCGGCATCGCGCAAGCCGCTGACAAACCGGTGATTCGCCTCGGCGCCCGGGTCTTCACCGAGCAAACCCTGCTCGCGGAAATCACCGCGCAGTACCTGCGCAGTAAAGGCTACGACGCGCAGATCACTGGCGGTCTGGGCAGCAACCTCGCCCGCAGCGCTCACGAAAGCGGGCAACTGGACTTGCTCTGGGAGTACACCGGCGTGTCGCTGGTGGCTTACAACCATGTCACCGAGAAACTCGACAGCGCACAGTCCTACGCCCGGGTGAAAGAACTCGACGCCAAAAAAGGCCTGATCTGGCTGACGCCGTCGAAATTCAGCAACACCTACGCCCTCGCGCTGCCGAAAAAAGTGGCTGAGAAATATCCGCAGATCACCAACATCAGCCAGTTGAACGAGGTGCTGCGCGCTGAAGCCAAGACCAATCACCTGGTGGCGCTGGACACCGAGTTCGCCAACCGCTCCGACGGCCTGATCGGCATGGTCGACCTCTACGGCATGAACCTGACCCGCAAGAACATCCGCCAGATGGATGCCGGGCTGGTTTACACGGCGTTGCGCAACGGTCAGGTGTTCGCCGGTCTGGTCTACACCACCGACGGTCGCCTCAGCGCCTTTGGCCTGAAACTGCTCGAAGACGACAAACACTACTTCCCCGATTACACCGCTGCACCCGTAGTGCGCCAGGCAACACTGGACGCCAACCCGAAACTGGCCGAGCAACTCAAGCCGCTGGCCGAACTGTTCGACGACGAAACCATGCGCCAGCTCAACGCGCGGGTCGATGTCGATCATGAAAGCCCATCGTCCGTTGCCGCCGATTTCCTGCGCCAACATCCGCTGAATTAAAGGAGGAAAAGTCATGGAATTCTTCAACGCCTTTTCCCATCTCGACTGGCAACAGGTGATGCACCTGACCTGGCAGCACATCACCCTCGTCGGCATCGCTGTAACGTTGGCGATTGTCGTCGGCGTGCCGCTGGGCATTTTGATGACGCGCTTCCCAAGCCTCGCCGGCCCGCTACAGGCCAGCGCCACCGTGCTGCTGACCGTGCCGTCAATTGCGCTGTTCGGTTTGCTGCTGCCGTTCTACTCGAAGTTCGGTCAGGGCCTCGGCCCGATGCCGGCGATCACCGCCGTGTTCCTCTATTCACTGCTGCCGATCATGCGCAACACCTACCTCGCCCTCACCGGCGTCGAACCCGGCATTCGTGAAGCCGCACGCGGCATCGGCATGACCTTCGGCCAGCGCCTGCGCATGGTCGAACTACCAATCGCGGTGCCGGTCATCCTCGCCGGCGTGCGCACCGCCGTGGTGATGAACATCGGCGTAATGACCATCGCCGCGACCATCGGCGCTGGCGGCCTCGGTGTGTTGATCCTCGCGTCCATCAGCCGCAGTGACATGTCGATGCTGATCGTCGGCGCGCTGCTGGTCAGTCTTCTGGCCATTTTCGCTGACCTGTTTCTCCAATGGCTGCAACGCTCGTTGACTCCAAAAGGACTCCTCAAATGATCGAACTTCAAAACCTCAGCAAAACTTTCCAAAGCAACGGCAAAGACGTCAAAGCCGTGGACTCGGTGAGCCTGACCGTCAATGAAGGCGAAATCTGTGTGTTCCTCGGGCCATCGGGTTGCGGCAAAAGCACCACGCTGAAAATGATCAACCGCCTGATCAAACCGACCTCGGGCAAGATCCTCATTAATGGTGAAGACACCACCGATCTCGACGAAGTGACCCTGCGTCGCAACATCGGTTACGTGATCCAGCAGATCGGTCTGTTCCCGAACATGACCATCGAAGAGAACATCGTTGTCGTGCCGAAACTGCTCGGCTGGGACAAACAGAAATGCCACGACCGCGCCCGCGAGTTGATGAGCATGATCAAGCTTGAGCCCAAGCAGTATCTGCATCGTTATCCGCGTGAATTGTCCGGTGGCCAGCAACAGCGCATCGGCGTGATCCGCGCACTGGCGGCGGATGCGCCGCTGCTGCTGATGGACGAGCCGTTCGGTGCGGTTGACCCGATCAACCGCGAGATGATCCAGAACGAATTCTTCGAGATGCAGCGCGCGCTGAACAAGACCGTGATCATGGTCAGCCACGACATCGACGAAGCGATCAAACTCGGCGACAAAATCGCAATCTTCCGCGCCGGCAAACTGCTGCAGATCGATCACCCGGACACGCTGCTCGCGCACCCGGCGGACGACTTTGTCAGCAACTTCGTCGGCCAGGACAGCACGCTCAAGCGTCTGCTGTTGGTCAAAGCGGAAGATGCGGCGGACAACGCGCCATCGGTGAGCCCGGAAACGCCAGTGGCCGATGCGCTGGAATTGATGGACGAACATGACCGTCGCTACGTGGTGGTTACCTGCGCCGACAACAAGGCGCTGGGCTATGTGCGTCGTCGTGATCTGCACCGTCAGACCGGCACTTGCGCGCAGTTCTTGCGTGAATTCAACGCCACCGCCGCGTACGACGAGCATCTGCGCATTCTGTTGTCGCGCATGTACGAGTTCAACCGTTCGTGGTTGCCGGTGATGGACGCCGAGCGGGTGTTCCTCGGTGAGGTGACGCAGGAGTCGATTGCCGAGTATCTGAGCTCCGGCAAATCCCGCGGCGGCAAGACCAGCATCGTCTCGCCAGCTGAGGCCGTAGTCGCCTGATGAATCGGTAAATACACAAAACCCTGTGGGAGCGAGCTTGCTCGCGAAAGCGCAAGATCAGTCAACAACGATGTCGACTGTGAAAAAGCCTTCGCGAGCAAGCTCGCTCCCACAGGATCCGGGTGATTTTTTCTTCATTCGTCATGCGGAAATTAATCTCAACACTGCATAACCGCGCAGCGTGTCTAAAACGACCTGCGAAACAGCCAAATTCTCCCTCATACCCTCACCTCGCCGCCAACGTCGCCGATGTTGCCGCCATCACACTTACCCACGACTTCGCCGACATAATCCGCGAACGTGCAGGTATTTTTAACACTTCAAAATTCTCGGGGAACATCTGTCCGTCATCTCGGTCGGCTACAAAGAGTGATCAGAGCGACGCACGTCAGAAGCGTGCAAAAACGCGACATTTTTAGTTGATCTCAGGCCCCTCACGCCCTAAAGTTCGCGCCGAACGTCCATGCTGGAAACGATCCATCCGGCTCAAGTACTGACGACGAGACAGCAAGGCCAAGGGCAAATCCGCCCGTGGCCTTTTTGCTTTCGGCGACATGCCTTGGGAAGTAGGCGAACCAAAGTGGGGATACGGAGGACGTTCATTTGCACCCATTGTTTAATTCAGTTTGCCAGTAGGAGTTCCCAGCATGTCGATCAATGTCGAAGACTATTTCGCGCGCGCCACTTTTGACAAAATGAAGGCGTTTGCCGACAAACAGGAAACCCCGTTCGTGGTGATCGACACCGCGATGATCAGCCAGGCCTACGATGACCTGCGCGCCGGTTTCGAATTCGCCAAGGTCTACTACGCGGTCAAGGCCAACCCGGCCGTCGAGATCATCGACCTGCTCAAAGAGAAGGGTTCGAGCTTCGACATCGCCTCGATCTACGAGCTGGATAAGGTGATGGATCGCGGCGTCAGCGCCGACCGTATCAGCTACGGCAACACCATCAAGAAATCCAAGGACATCCGCTACTTCTATGAGAAGGGCGTGCGTCTGTTCTCCACCGACTCCGAAGCTGACCTGCGCAACATCGCCAAGGCTGCGCCGGGCTCGAAAGTTTATGTACGCATCCTCACCGAAGGCTCGACCACGGCTGACTGGCCACTGTCGCGCAAATTCGGCTGCCAGACCGACATGGCCATGGATCTGCTGATCCTCGCTCGCGACCTCGGCCTGGTGCCTTACGGCATCTCCTTCCACGTTGGTTCGCAGCAGCGCGACATCAGCGTCTGGGACGCAGCGATCGCCAAGGTCAAAGTGATCTTCGAGCGTCTGAAAGAAGAAGACGGCATTCACCTCAAGCTGATCAACATGGGCGGTGGCTTCCCGGCCAACTACATCACCCGCACCAACAGCCTGGAAACCTACGCCGAAGAAATCATCCGCTTCCTCAAAGAAGATTTTGGTGATGACCTGCCGGAAATCATTCTGGAGCCAGGCCGTTCGTTGATCGCCAACGCCGGTATTCTGGTCAGCGAAGTGGTACTGGTCGCACGCAAGTCGCGCACGGCTGTTGAACGCTGGGTGTACACCGATGTGGGCAAGTTCTCCGGCCTGATCGAAACCATGGACGAAGCGATCAAGTTCCCGATCTGGACCGAGAAGAAGGGCGAGATGGAAGAAGTGGTCATCGCCGGCCCGACTTGCGACAGCGCCGACATCATGTACGAGAACTACAAGTACGGTTTGCCGCTGAACCTGGCGATTGGTGACCGGTTGTACTGGTTGTCGACTGGTGCTTACACCACCAGTTACAGCGCGGTTGAGTTCAACGGCTTTCCACCGCTGAAGTCGTATTACGTGTAAGCGTCTTACCCGTAACGCAAAAAGCCCATGACCTGTCATGGGCTTTTTGCGTTACAGCCGGGTCAATTTGCCCAGTTGGTCCGACATGCTTTGCACATCGTTCAACGGCCCCTTGAGCATCGGCAGCGCAGATTTCGCCCGCGCCATCGTCATCGCCGGATAATGGTTTCGAAGCATCTGTTGCGCTTCATCCAGCATGCACGACATCCGATGGCAGAAATCGCTGAGGTTGTTCGCCGCACTGGCAGCGCGTCGGCGCAGGTTAAACAGAAACTCGACATGTTCTTTGGACTGCGCGATTCGCTCCTCCTGCGAATACAACCGGTCTGGCTCATAAGTCGTGCCGGGCAGACCGATTTTACCCAGACTGTAATAGGCCTCGATCTTGGGGATCGGTTTATCGCACGTGCATATCGGCATCGTCAGGCACTCGATGAAACGCACGAAGATGCCGTGGATCGACTCGGCCAGTCCGATCACCCGGGTTTTGAAATTGAGCACCATGCCCCGGTATTGCTCAAGCCGGCGATCCATTTCGCGCAGCACATCGATGATGCTTTCGGCAGGTGTATTGCCCCAGGCAGGCGACCTCACCAGTGAAAAATGCCGCGGATTGATCGTGACGATCGTCTTTCGGCGATTGTCGGCCTTTGAAACGACTGCCTGAAACTCTTCGATAAAGGCAAAAATCTCACGCAACACCTGCGCAGAACGGCTGCCAAGCACCGGTGTGGCCACCTGTATCGCCCGCCAACACATTTCACTGGTTTGTGCAGCCTGCCTCAGGCTTTGAACATTCGGCGGCGGCACCATGATGTGCTTTTGCCGTTCGAAGATCCCGGTAAACTCGGTCATTTCCTGCAAGGCAGGGGGTAGATCCTGCAGAAACTTCACGTACTGCTTCAATGCAGCGAAGTTTTTTTCTGCCAGTAAATATTCAAGCATCAGCCTCTCCTTAGTCTGATCGTACTTTCATTGCCGATGGAACCGTGCCCATCGGCAATCCTGCGCCGGACTCTGATATCACACACAAATGCAGAGCACGCCTACCGGCAGACTCAGCGCTGCGGAACGGACAGCGGATTAAGGAAAGCGATAAACAGTGGCGCATGCTGTTTCAACGCGGCACTGAGTGCATCACAGTCGTCCGACACTTCGACATCGATTGCATCGCGCAACTGCTCAAAAGCATTCACGGCAGGACGGTAGGTGGCGGCATATTCGGCGCGACAGTCTTCCATGGCGTGAATGGCCTTCAGGTAAGTGACCTTGCCTTGCGAATCACGGATACCCGCGCGCTCGCGTTCAATCTCGGCCTGCACGCCATCGATTTTCAGCTTCAGCTTGTCGCTCTCACGCACCATGTCCAGGAAGCGCACAGACTCACGAATGCCAATAAGGGTTCGCTTCAGTTGGTCGATGGCCGCCATCACCAGTTTGATTTCCGGCGGAGCCAGGCCAAGTTCGGTGATCTTGGCGATGGTCAGCTCAACGTCCTTGCCCAGATTCTCGATACCGCTTTTTTCCAGCAGATTGACCCCGTTAATGATGACCTTTCGATCAGTCGCAAGCTCTGCAAGTTTGCTGTCCAGCTGTGCAATTTCTGCATCGGTCACGAGCGCGTCGCGCTGGAAATCGGCGATGTAAGCCTGCGTCAGACGCATATCAAACCGTGCATCAATATTGCGCAAGGCGTTACGCACCAGAGTTGCCTGCTTGGTCATGGCAGAGGAAATCGAACGCAAAATGTCCTTGCGCTCATCGTCGATTTCTTCAATGACCTCAGGATCGGTTTCTTTCAACCGATCCTTCTCGTTGCGGGCGAGACGTCGCAGGCAGTTTTGCAGATCATTCACTCCGGTCTGGGCCGAATCCTGCAATTGGTTTTGGCATTGCCCCATGCCACTCACAGTGCGCTTGAAGCGGTCAAACAGATCAGGCAGGTAACCCAGTTTAGTCTTCAAGACTTCTGCCTGAGTGCGAGCTTCACGCATCTGTTCGACAGTGGAGGCCAAAGTGGCCATGTCCACAGGCAGATAGCTCACTGTCGCGCTGAGACTGATCACACGCGAGGTTCGCGTGCTGAACGAATAGTTGCGCTCGTATTCTTCATCGGCCTCTTTGAAGACCTCAATAAGCTTGTCCGAGTCGGTCTCGATGGCTTTCCATGGCAGCACGACTTCTTCGAACTCGGTACCGAAAACCCGCAGGCTCAAGGCGTCGTTGACGCGGCCCATAGCAGCGACCGAGTTGGAAATGTGCAGGTAGAGGCTTTTCCAGACATGCATCAGGTTCTGCGTGGCGATGTCGGCATCGATGGCCACGATCATCAGACTTTGCAGGTCATGTTTGACGCGGGCAAGGGAACCGAGTGTCTGGTTCTTGCTCGCCAACACCTGGATATCCCGTTCCTGTTCGGCATACAACGCTTTGCGTGCCGCACGAATATTTTCCGCCTCCACCCCCATGTAGATAGCCATGGCCAGGCCCACGATGTTCATCCCGGCGGCAGACTTCAATGCCTCCTGAACAGCGGCCTTGTATTCAGTGTTTTTGATATCGATTTCTTTGGCACGATTATCGATGTCATTCTTCAATACTTTGATATCTGCAGCCAACGAACTGCTGTCGATCAAACCGACCCTGAGTTTGATATTGGGCAGAACATGCTCGCGCAGATCATAACCAAACAGGTCCAGGTCATTCTTGATGGCTTGCACATCGCTGAGGTTTTTATTGATCCGCTCGAATATTCGCTGCAGGTAGTAACCCAACGTCGCGACGGTATCCGGATCAACTTCAATATCCGGAAACTTGTCACCCAATTCAATTTCGAGTGTTTTAAGCTGGGCAAGTGTTTTAATCTTGTTTTTCTTGAGGAACGCGACCGAATCATCGTCGCTCAAGACTTCCTGAATCGCCTTGCCATAATTGAGCATGCTGCTGGCAAAGCTCTTCAGCCCCTGCCCGGTCATCATGATGCGTTCACGCAGCGGCGACCAGCGTCTTGCGTGGTTGCGGGTGTTTACAAAGGTCGAGAGGAAATCTGTCGGATTCAACCCTGGGCCGCCGTTCTGCCCTGCGCCATAGCGCAGATAATCTTCGACATCCTTCAGGGTATGCGGCAGCGCCAGGCCGGCTGCTTCATATTTACGCAAATCAATGATCTGTTTTTTAGTGAGGAGCAACCCTCTGTCGCGTACTACATCATCGCCATCCGACGTCGATGCGTCACTTAGTAACTTTGGCGCCGCTGCCGCCACCTGCATAACTTGTTCAGGCGAGGCATTATTCAGGGCATCGCCCCATAAGCTGGAAGAAGACATGATCATTCCTTTAATCAGTTTTAAGTCAAGTAAAATCAAAAACAATTCAGAACCCGTAAGAACTTAAACTTGCCAGACAGACTTAAACATAAAAGCCGCACTTAAAAAAAGCGTTTCATGCCTTCAATATATTTATAAAGAATACTAACAACTGGACATACGACTCGATACTTGCGAACAGCGCCTTGAATTCAACTAGACGCTGATGTGCCCTGCGCGCTCTTTATACTCTTGAGCCAATGCCTGAATGGCCGTGTGTGCTGCGCTCTCCAAAGTCTGGGCAGCCACGCCGAGAAACGCAGCATGCCCCCCGAACATTGCCTTGCGGTACCAGCCTGACGCCTCTTCAATCTGTGAGCGCTCGGCCAGCACGCTGGCATAACTGAACTGGCCACGGAAGTCGCCGGCCTGCGCCGAGCGGCGATACCAGTCGAAGGCTGCGGCAGGGTCCGCGCGACAATGGCGTCCCTCTTCAAGATAACGCCCGAGCAGGTTCATCGACTTGGCGTGTCCGGACTCGGCGGCCTGGCGATAAAGCGCCAATGCTTGCGGCTGATCGACCGCCACGCCGCGCCCGGTCGCCAAGAGATTTGCCAGGTTGTACATCGCCCAATCCAGGCCTGCCTGCGCCGCGACTCGATAATGCTGCGCGGCAACCCCGGCATCGGGGGCACACCCCCAGCCATGCTCATGACAACGCCCGAGCATGTTGCGCGCCATCAGGTGCCCGCGTCCGGCGGCGATGCCGAACCAGCGCAGCGCCAGCGGCGGGTCCTGCGCGATACCCTGGCCGTCCAGCAGGATTTGCCCGAGCAATGCCTGCGCTTCAACCTCGCCCTCGCCCGCTGCCAGCAAAATGGCTTGGGCCGCACGGGCCGGACTTTCAGTGAGCATGGCGCTGAGTTGTTCGCCGTTGAGGACTTCCTCGCGACGCAATAGAAAACTCATACCTCGACCCAGCGACGCAGCAGGTTGTGATAGGTGCCGGTTAAGCGAATCAGCGAAGGGTGATCGGGCATGTCTTGAGTGAGTTCCTGGATTGCCCCGTCCATCTCGAACAGCAGCGCGCGCTGGCTGTCTTCGCGCACCAGGCTTTGCGTCCAGAAGAACGACGCATAGCGGGCGCCGCGAGTGACCGCGTTGACCTTGTGCAGGCTGGTGCCGGGGTACAACACCATGTCGCCGGCGGGCAGTTTCACTTGTTGCGTGCCGTAGGTGTCCTGGATTTCCAGTTCGCCGCCGTCGTAATCCTCGGGCTCACTGAAAAACAGCGTCGCCGACAGATCGGTACGCACGCGCTCGATGCTGCCCTTGGGTTGGCGCACGGCGTTGTCGATGTGGAAATCGAAACTGCCACCAGCCGTGTAACAGTTCATCAACGGCGGGAAGACTTTGTGCGGCAATGCGGCCGACATGAACAGCGGATTTTTCCACAGCCGCTCGAGCATCGCCGCGCCGATTTCCTTGGCCAGCGGATGGCCTTCGGGCAGTTGCAGATTGTGCTTGGCCTTAGCCGACTGGAAGCCGGCGGTGATCTTGCCATCAGCCCAGTCAGCCTGCTGCAAAGCCTCGCGAATGCGCTGCACCTCGTCTTTCGCGAACAGTGCGGGGATGTGCAGCAGCATGGCGATGTCACCTGATGGCAAAGAGGCGGCAATGGTATTGATTCTTATTGTCCGTGTAAAACCCGGGAGACGAATGAACTGGCAGAAACCGTAAGGTTAAATTGTAAAGAATGTAAATTCAGTGCGAATAACAATGTTTCGCAATTGATACGAATACCTGTTTACCCTATATTCCGCCGCCTCAAATCCTTGGGGAGGGGAATAAAAATGGCACGTCAACACGCACAATTACCGGTCAGTTCACCACGTCTGCTCGCCTCTGCAATCGGCGTCGCAATTACCGCCGGCTCCGCTGGCCAGATGGTGTTCGCTGCTGAGAAAACCGACAGCAAAGCGTCCGGCGATGCCATCGCTCTGGACGCCACCGCCATCACCGGCGAAGCGCAGGACTCGACGTCCTACCAGGTCGAAAAAGCCTCCTCGCCCAAGTACACCGCGCCGCTGGTCGACACGCCGCGCTCGGTCACCGTGATCCCGCAACAAGTACTCAAAGACACCGGCGCCCTGAACATGCAGGACGCGCTGCGCACCGTGCCGGGCATCACTTTCGGTGCCGGTGAAGGCGGCAACCCACAGGGCGACCGTCCGTTCATTCGTGGTTTCGACGCCCAGGGCGACACCTACCTCGACGGCGTGCGCGACACCGGTTCGCAGAGCCGCGAAATTTTCGCCGTGGAAAACATTGAGGTCAGCAAGGGCCCGAACTCCGCCATCGGCGGTCGTGGCGCAGCGGGCGGCAGCATCAACCTGGTGAGCAAGAAAGCCCACCTTGGCAACTCGTTCGACGGTGGTTTCACCTGGGGTTCCGACCAGACCCAGCGTTACACCCTCGACGGCAACTACCAGTTCAGCGACACCGCCGCTGGCCGTCTCAACCTGATGAGCCACGAGAGCAACGTCGCCGGTCGTGACAAGGTCGATTACGACCGTTGGGGCATCGCCCCGTCCCTGGCGTTTGGCCTGGGTACCGACACCCGCGTCAACCTCGATTACTACCATCTGGAAAGCAACGACACCCCGGACTCCGGCGTGCCGTACACCATTCCGCTCGGCGGCTCGACGGCACGCAGCAAATCCAATCCGGACAAGCCGTACTCGGGTGGCGACCACAGCAACTTCTACGGTCTGGATCGCGATTTCCGCAAGGGCCGCACCGACACCGCGACCTTCGCCATCGAACACGATTTGAGCGACTCGCTGACCATCAAGAACACCCTGCGTCACGGCACCAGCATGCAGGATTACATCCTGACCCAACCGGACGACAGCAAGGGCAACGTCAACAACGGTACGGTCTGGCGTCGTGCAAACACTCGGGTGAGCAACACCGAGACCACCACCAACCAGACTGACCTGTTCGGTAACTTCTACGTTGCTGGCTTCAAGAACAGTTTCTCCACCGGTGTGGAATACACCCGTGAGGAGAGCCAGAAGTCCTCGTACAACGTCAACACTGACACCACGCCGCGCACCACCGCCGCGACCACCAACTGCAACCCGGGGCTGATCGGCGCAGCCAGTGGCTACAACTGCACCTCGCTGTCCAACCCGAACCCGAACGATCCGTGGAACGGCGCGATCTCGCGCAACTACGCCGGCACCGACACCCAGTCCGATACGTACGCGCTGTATGCGTTCGACACCCTGGAGTTGTCCGAGCAGTGGCTGGTGAATATGGGCCTGCGTTACGACCACTTCGAAACCGGCTACAAGACTTACACCAACGCCGGCACCACCACTTCGAAGGGTGCTGACACCAGCGAGTTCGTCACCGGTCAGTTCGGCGTGGTTTATAAGCCAGCGGAAAACGGCAGCATCTATGCGTCTTACGCGACCTCGGCTACGCCACCGGGCAACACCCTGGGCGAAGGTCAGGAAGGCAACCCGTTGGGCGGCAGCACTGATCGTGCCGGTAACCTGCTGAGCAGCGACATGGAGCCGGAAACCACCAAGAACTACGAAATCGGTACCAAGTGGGATCTGCTCAATGATCGCCTGTCGCTGACCGCTGACATCTTCCGCACCGAGAAAGAAAACGCGCGTGTGCAAGTCGACACCACCTCGTACGAAAACGCCGGCAAGACCCGCGTGCAAGGTGTCGAGTTGTCGGCCAGCGGCAAGCTCACTGACAAATGGCAAGTGTTCGCCGGTTACGCCTACATGGACAGCGAGCAAGTTGACGGCGGTCCACTGGGCCGTGCCAACGACGGCAACGAACTGCCAAACACGCCGAAAAACAGCGCCAGCCTGTGGACTACTTATCAGGTCACTCCGAAGCTGACCCTCGGTGGTGGCGCGTTCTACGTCGACGACGTCTACGGCAGCGTGGCCAATACGACCATGGTCGATTCGTATGTGCGTTACGACGCGATGGCGGCGTACAAGCTGACCAAGAACGTCGACCTGCAACTCAACGTGCAGAACCTGACCAACGAAACCTACTACGACAAAGCCTTCTCGACCCATTTCGCCAACCAGGCGGCGGGCCGTACGGCATTGTTGAGCACCAATTTCCACTTCTAAACACCGTGGAACCTGTGGGAGCGAGCTTGCTCGCGAAAACGGTGGGTCAGTCAGCCTTCACGTCACTGACAGATTGCATTCGCGAGCAAGCTCGCTCCCACAGGTGATGTGATCAACAGGTTCGGCCCCGTTCATTCAATTGAACGGGGCTTTTCTGCGTAATAAAGAACGCTTCTCGATAACCCACGGCATAATGCGCGCCGTGATGACAATTTCCGAACGGACGGCGAGTGACGTGTTGAAGAAAACCCTGTTCCAGTTGCACTGGTTTTTTGGCATCACCGCGGGCCTGGTGCTGGCGTTGATGGGCATCACCGGCGCGACCTATTCGTTTCAGGACGAAATCCTGCGGGCGCTGAATCCCTCCGTCCTGCAAGTGGAAAAACAAGTCGCCGGCGTCTTGCCACCGGTCGAACTGGTCGAGCGCATCGAAGCCGCGTCCGGCAAAAAAGTCTCGATGCTCTCGGTCGAGACCGACAGCGGCAGCGCAGCGAAAGTGTTTTTCACACCGCCCAAGGGCGAACGTCGCGGCGAGATGCGCTACTTCGATCCGTACACAGGCGAGTTCATGGGCGATGCCGTCGGCCAGGACTTCTTCGGCCTGATGCTGCAACTGCACCGCTTCCTCGCGATGGGCGATACCGGCCGCAACATCACCGGCGCCTGCACGCTGATCCTGCTGTTTTTCTGCCTCTCCGGGTTGTACCTGCGCTGGCCGCGTCAGTGGAACAGCTGGCGTGTGTGGCTGACCCTCGACTGGAAGAAAAAGGGCCGCGCCTTCAATTGGGATCTGCACTCGGTGGCGGGTACATGGTGCCTGTTGGTCTATCTGCTGCTGGCGCTGACCGGGTTGTCGTGGTCGTACGAGTGGTACAACAAGGGCCTGACCAAACTGCTTTCCGACGCGCCGCAAAACGAGCGCGTGCGCGGTGGTCGTGGCCCGGCACCGCAAGGCCCGGCGCCGACTGCCGATTACGCGGCGATGTGGAGCAGCATCTACAGCGCCGCCGGCCCAGGCCTGTCTGCCTACAACATTCGTATGCCGCCCGTGGCTGGCCAACCGGCGACCGTGTTCTATCTGCTGGAAAACTCGCCGCATGAGCGCGCGCTCAACCAGATCACTCTCGACCCGGCCACCGGCATCGTCAAACGCGTTGATCGTTACGCCGACAAGAGCTTCAAGGCGCAACTGCTGACCAGCATCTATGCGCTGCACGTCGGCAGCTATTTCGGTCTGATCGGGCGGATCATCGTCACCCTCGCGGCGGTGTGCATGCCGCTGTTTTTCATCACCGGTTGGCTGCTGTACCTCGATCGTCGGCGCAAGAAAAAGCAGATCAAGGACGCACGTAAAGGCCTCGAACAACCGGCGGGCGATGCACCGGCGTGGCTGATCGGTTTCGCCAGCCAGAGCGGTTTCGCCGAGCAACTGGCGTGGCAAACCGCCGGGCAATTGCAGGCCGCCGGTTTGCCGGTGAAAGTGCAGCCGCTGGCAAATGTCAGCGAGCAGGATCTGCGTGAATCGAACAACGCGCTGTTCGTCGTCAGCACCTTCGGCGACGGCGAAGCACCGGACAGCGCCCGTGGTTTCGAGCGCAAAGTGCTGGGCAAAGCTTCGACACTGGACAGCTTGAACTACGCGGTGCTTGGGCTCGGCGATCGTCAGTACCAACACTTCTGCGGCTTTGCCAAACGTCTGCATCAGTGGCTCGGCGAGCACGGTGGCAAGACACTGTTTGCGCCGGTGGAAGTCGACAGCGGCGATCCTTATGCGCTGCGTCACTGGCAGACGCAACTTGGTCTGCTCACCGGACAAGCGCCGGTCGATACCTGGCAAGCACCGAGCTACGACAACTGGACGCTGACCCGCCGCGAATTGATGAACCCGGACAGCAGCGGTTCGCCGGTTTATCTGCTGGGCCTGAGCGCACCGAACACCAGCAGTTGGCTGGCTGGTGATCTGGTCGAAGTGCTACCGCGCAACTGCCCGTGGGTCATCGAACATTTCCTCGACGGCCTCGGTATTCGTGGCGAGACCATGGTGAAAATCAACGGCCTCGACGAGCCGCTGGAAGTCGCACTGGCTTCGCGTCAATTGCCTGAGCATCGCGCGCATCTGGTCGGTTTGCATGCGCAGTCGCTGGTCGATGCGATGGTGCCGCTGGCCATGCGCGAATACTCGATCGCCTCGATTGCCGCCGACGGTGTGCTGGAGCTGATCGTGCGTCAGGAACAGCATGCCGATGGCACGCTGGGCATTGGTTCCGGCTGGTTGACCGAGCATGCGCCGGTCGGTGGCAGCATCAGCCTGCGCGTGCGTCGCAACAGCGGGTTTCACCTGCCGAACGAGCCGGTGCCGATGATTTTACTGGGCAACGGCACCGGTCTGGCCGGGCTGCGCAGCTTGCTCAAGGCGCGGATTGCCGATGGTCAGCAGCGCCAGTGGTTGCTGTTTGGCGAGCGTAACCGTGAACACGATTTCCTCTGTCGTGCGGAGCTGGAAGAGTGGTTGATCAATGGCGATCTGGAACGGCTGGATCTGGCGTTTTCGCGGGATCAGGCGGAGAAGGTTTATGTGCAGGATCGCTTGCGTGAATCGGCGGGTGAGTTGAAGAAGTGGCTGGCGGACGGTGCCGTCATCTACATCTGCGGCAGCCTTCATGGCATGGCTTCAGGCGTGGATCAGGTGCTCAAGGACATTCTCGGCAGCGCTGAAGTCGAGCGCCTGATCGAACAGGGCCGCTACCGGCGCGACGTTTATTAAGAGCCCCTCACCCTAACCCTCTCCCAGAGGGAGAGGGGACTGATTGGGGGATGCTCAAGTCTTACGCCGACCTGAACGTCCTCTGCCGAATCCATAATCGAGAGGAAGGCTTTGTGCTGATCTCATAATCGACTCGATCTTTCAGGTCGATGTATGACGCAACACAACTCGGTCGGCCCCCTCTCCCTCTGGGAGAGGGCTGGGGTGAGGGTAAGCGCTTGATCTTCAAACCGGCTGCAACTTTTGCTCGAAAACCGCCACTCCATCCAGATCCCGCAACACCACACTCATCTCCCCGCTCTGCCCTTCAATATTCACCTCACCAAAAAACTGAAACCCGGCAAACGGCGAGGTGTTCTGTACCGCCGGGGCCTTCTCGAACACCACCTGTGGCCCAAAGGTTTTATCCAGCGGATTCGGCCCAAAACTCCCGGCATTCAGCGGCCCCGCAACAAACTCCCAGAACGGCTCGAAATCCTGAAACGCCGCCCGATCCGGGTGATAGTGATGCGCCGCGCAGTAATGCACGTCCGCCGTCAGGAAGACGAAGTTGCGCACCTGCTGCGCGCGCAGGAATCCGAGCAATTCGGCGATCTCTAACTCACGCCCCTGCGCCGGGCCCGGGTCGCCATTGGCCACCGCCTCCCATCGCGCCACACCCGGACTGACTTCACCGTCCGGCACGCCAAGCCCGATCGGCATGTCCGCAGCAATGACTTTCCACTGTGCCTTCGACGCCTTCAATTCACGCTTGAACCAATCCAGTTGTTCACGCCCGAGAAACGGTTTTTCCGCGCCAAGATTGTCGTCATTCGCCTCGCGATAACTGCGCATATCGAGCACAAATACATCGAGCATCGGACCGTAACTGAGCCTGCGATAGATCCGTCCGCCACCGTCGGCGGCATGCAAACGCATCGGCGCATTTTCCAGCCACGCCTGCCGCGCGCGCCCCACCAAGGTGTGAATATCTTTTTCCTGATAGCGCTCATCCAATTGCTTGCCCGGCGACCAGTTGTTGACCACTTCATGGTCGTCCCACTGCCAGATTTGCGGCACTTCGGCGTTGAAGCGGCGGATGTTTTCGTCCATCAGGTTGTAGCGATAGTTGCCGCGATAATCGTCTAGGGTTTGCGCGACTTTGCTCTTGGCTTCGGTGGTGAGGTTGCGCCAGATGCGCCCGCCTTCGGTGGTGAGCTGCGCGGGCACCGGGCCGTCGGCGTAGATGGTGTCGCCGCTGTGGATAAAGAAGTCCGGCAGGCGCAGGCGCATGGCTTCGTAGATGCGCATGCCGCCGATGTCCGGGTTGATGCCGAAGCCTTGGCCGACAGTGTCGCCGCTCCAGACAAAACGGATATCGCGTCTGGCCGTCGGCGCACTGCGCAAATGGCCGAACCACGGCTCGCTGGCGACGCCGGTCTGGGCGTCTTCGAAGTACACGCGATAGAAAATCGCCTGATTGGCAGGCAGCCCGGTGAGCTCGACGCGGGCGGTGAAATCAGTGCGCGCGTCGGCCAGTGCCGAGATGAATTTACGCGGATTGCCGAACAGGCTGCGGGTGTCCCACTCGACCACCATGCGAGCGGGGCGATCGCTGCGACTCCAGATCATCGCGCGATCGCCGAGCAGGTCACCGGACTGCACGCCATCGGTCAACTGCGGACGATCCTTGACCGAAGCAATCACCGCCGGCGCCAGCCCCGGCAGCAACAGCCCGGCGCCGATCCCTTGCATGACACGCCGGCGACCGAGATTGAAATCGCTCATGGGGTTCTCCCTGGAAAAAGGGACACTTAAGCACGCCCACATGACCCCGCAATGACACCTGCCACACCACAAATCCAATGTGGGAGCGGGCTTGCTCGCGAAAGCGGTGTGTCAGATAAAAAAGTATCGACTGACACGACGCTTTCGCGAGCAAGCCCGCTCCCACAGGGGTGATGTACGCCGCCGCCAAATCACCTCAAATCCAGCCCTGTTAGCGCCGGCCTCTGATCCCGCCAACACCGCAAACCAAAATGTGGGAGCGGGCTTGCTCGCGAAGGCGGTGGGTCAGATAAAAAAG